>NZ_JAUBSA010000001.1:0-244417 GCF_036702115.1 Microcoleus sp. LAD1_D5
AAGTTAAAGGGAAAAACTTTTTGACTCCAACTTTTCACAACTGATAAAAAATTCCACACACATCTGCGGAATGTGGGTTATAACCTCCATAGGTTAAAAGTGCCCCTACTGCCACAATTCCAGCAACTGGGAGAGTCACTGGAGCACTCACAATAGTTGTTGCTGTCGTTGTCAAGCCCAACAAACCTGCGAGACCAGCAGCAGGCACTGTTGCAGTAGTGGCTATAGGTATGGTGGCAATTGTAATTGAACCAGCCAATGACGAACCACCAACACCAGGTGCAGTGATTCCAGCTATCAACTCGTCTTTCATCTCGATAATTTTTATGATAATTGTATATTTCTTTCCGTAAATTACCACATATTTTGTATCCTGTCAATCTCGACTCACAAAAATTAAGATTTTCCCATATCTATGCTGCAACCCACCATTTTATCAGATTCATAATCTCAACTATCCCTAAATTTAGGACACACTTCAAACGCCAACTGTGAACGATAAAAACAGACATCAAACTCCATAAAAAAGTTTAACTGGCCTAAAATAATAGGCGGATCGTTAGATTTAGCCCAAGCAAAAGCCAAACGAACAGGTGGAAAATCGCTAATTTGTCCCACCACAGCTAAACCCCTTGCTTCCACTGGCGCAAGATTACCTGCTAACGGAATTGAAAGCGTTTGCTCCTCCCAAACAGCTCCCAACGCTAAACCAACATGGTACGGTAAAACATTAAGACTCGATCCCGTATCCAACAAACCCAAAGTCTCCGAAATACAATCCCGATAGCTTAAAGTTATGGGTACACAGGGAAAAACATTAGTTTCTCCTGCTGGATTCCTTCGTTCGATAAAAGGAAACCGTTTAGCATTTCGCATTGTCTTTTGTTTCTTCTTGTTCTAATAAACTCATTAATTTCTGAGCAGCATCACCATAGTCATAAGGCGACCAAAAACGATAAGCCGCGCCATTATCCAATGGCTTTAAGATTTCTTCTTTCGCCAATTCAGCCATTAAAAACTGCATCATTTGAAATTTTTCAGCAGGGGATAACTGCCGAAGTTGGTCTAATAATTCAATATTTGACATAAAACCCCATTGAATTCATATTGCCATCTTACCACGACCTTCAAATTTAAACCACTCCAAAACATCTTGGTTCTAAGTCTTTATCTGCCTTCATCGGCGCCGATCTGCTCCCATCTGCGGTTAAAGCTCAAACACAAACTAAACAGGCAAAAACAGTTCGGAAAAACTAATTTCAATCTCAGGAAAAGCTAGCATTCTAATCGCAGCATTATCCGCAACAACTATCTCACATTGATAGCCTCCCGGTGCAGGATTCCGATAAATATATGCCTCGCGGGTCGCTACATCTAAAATCCAATATTCAGGGATATTTGCTCTAGAATAAATCGGGGCTTTTTCCCGGCGGTCAATTTGTAATGTCGCGTAAGAAACTTCAATTAACAGCAATATTTCGCTAGGGTTTGGGTGATGGTCGCGATAAGCACCCGGATCGATACGAACAACTGCTATATCTGGTTCTGGTTCCGAAGTCGCTAAGGTAATTGGCAACTGCATCCGAACGTGAGCTTGTCCGGCAAGTAGTTGTTTGATATAATCGGACGATCGCTGGGTTGTACCAGCATGGAGCGGTGTTTGAGGACTCATTTCAACAATTCTCCCATCTAGGAGTTCAATGTTATCATCCTCATTGAGAATACCAGCTTCAATCATCTGGTGATATTCTTCGACTGTCCAGATTTTTTCTTTTGTTGCTGTCATAATCTTTGCCTGCAAAAGCTTACTTCATATTATAGCAATTGCGAATTCACTCAAAAAATACTGATTTGTACGGCGTTGGTCGAAATCCCTTTTGAAAGCGTTCCCAAGACTGCTTTAACTCAGCCGGCGCCGGATATTCGCGATCGTAAACCACCAGGACATTCGTCAAATTCCGTCCCGGTGGCAATAAAATCTGCCCTTGATGAGCCAAACCCACCGAAGCGCCCCCGTCCAAATTCATCGCTTCAAAACAGCCGATCGCCCGCATAACTTTAGCTTCTGCTTCCAAAGACAAACTATCAAGAAAAGTCACCAAAAATAACTTATCTCTCGAAGCCGGAAAGCCGATCGCCGTTCTCGAACCCACGCCCAAAACACCAGCATCTTTAAAACCTTCCGACAAAGGAGACAGCCAAACTTTCCCCCCTTTAACCAATCTCGGCCCACAAGTCAGAGAAAACCAATATTGACTCCAATCCGGCTTACCTTCAGTTCTAGCCGTCACCATTTCCAATTGATTTCCCGCTTTAATCCCCAAAGTCGTGCCGTAATTTTCCCATCGGCTATATTTCAGAAACTTACCCGCCGCCACCATATTTCCCAGCACAGATTTCTGCTCATTTTTACCAAAAAAAGTCCCGTTAGCAACAACAGCAGCCCGGTAACGCGACACCATATTTTCAAAAGGTTCGTCGCCCCGCGTTACTTTAGAAGTATTTGCAAAATCTGCATTATTAGCTAACCCAATTGTGAGATAAATTTCGGGGTCTGCAAGGTCAATAGTTGTGAGATAAAAGCTGGCGCCAGCTACATTTTGGCGGCTGAGTTGTAGGGGTTTTGCTTGCTTAGCAGAACGTCTGATAATTTGAGGTGGAGACGGCTGCACAGCAGGAGAATTTTCTGGCGCTTTTACAATAGGATTACTCGGCAGAGGTTGATTGGTTTTTGGCGATTTTACAACGGGATTGCTAGGGAGAGGTTGAGGAGTTTGATTTGATTGTATACTTGATAAAAAAGCGAGTGACTTTTGCCAGACTTGACCCACGAGAGTCAAGAAACTATCTCGGTTTTGGGCGATCGCAAAATAGTCAGCCACAACCCGCGCCAAAGCTATGCCCGTTAAAAATAAAAAAGTGCGCCGCAGCATCGGGCGACAACCTTCAGACTGTTTGCGTTTAGACATAAAAAAATCTCAGCTAGGATAGCGAACAGTTTTCTATGGCTGTGACTACAATGGGCGATCGCGCGAATTCTGAAACTACCAGTAGCAGGGTGCGTAAGCACGCACCTCACCACTAAATCACAACTCAAAACTATTTGCCTAGCCCGTATTCCGCATCCCCGCAGCAATACCATTAATCGTCAGCAGAGCTCCGCGCAACAATTCACCCTTGCTGTAACGCGAGTGAATCACCCCTGGAACCCCGCCACTACCGTGCTGCCGCAAGCGTTTCAGCAGCGAAACCTGCAACAAACCCAAAGGCACAATCGTGGCATTTCGCAACTGCACCGATCGCTGCAATGCCGGATCTTCGTCCAACAAACGTTGGTGTCCGGTAATACTTAAAACCAAAGCGCGAATTAAGTGAAATTCGGTCGCAATTTGATCGAATAAAGCCTTAAAACGCTCCTTGTCAGCCGGCAAAGCTAACTCCTGCACGTAGTGTTCTGCAATCTGCAAATCCACCTTAGATAAAGTCATTTCCACCTTAGAAATTACCATTCTAAAAAATGGCCATTTCAAGTAGAAATACTGCAAAAGTTTCATGTGTTCTTCTGGTTCCTCCACCAAAAACTCTTGCAAAGCTGTGCCGACACCGTACCAAGAAGGCAGCAAAAAGCGGCTTTGAGTCCAGCTAAACACCCACGGAATTGCTCGCAAACCGCTGATGTCTTTTTTGCCACCGCGACGGGCTGGGCGAGAACTAATTTGCAACTGGCTGATTTCTTGAATCGGGGTAACTTGGTGGAAGAAATCGACTAAATCCGGCTGTTCGTAGATTAAATGGCGGTAGTGCGATCGCGATTTCGCCGACAACTCCTCCATAATCTCATTCCAAGGGTCGATGCCATCGAAACCAGTGTGCAGCAAACTAGCTTGAATTACCGCCGCCGCCACTGTTTCCAAATTGTAAAGCGCCAACTCCGGCAAAGAATATTTAGAAGCCAAAACCTCGCCTTGTTCGGTAATTTTAATTCGCCCGCTAATACTCTTTCCAGGCTGAGCCAAAATTGCCTTGTAAGCAGGCCCGCCGCCGCGCCCTACAGAACCGCCTCGGCCGTGAAAAATCCGCAACTCTACATTGTATTTTTCCGCAACCACTTGCAAAGCCTTTTGAGCTTTGTGGATTTCCCAATTGCTGCTGAGGAAACCCGAATCTTTATTGCTGTCCGAATAGCCCAGCATCACCTCTTGCAATTTGAGAGTTTCGATTGGACATTGGATATTTTCTTCGCTTTTTTCCGCTAGTTCCTGCGCGTATCCTCCTATTAGCAAAGCTCGATAAAGCGGCAAATCAAAGATTTTTTGCATTACTTCCGGCGCTTTTTTCAAATCTTCCACCGTTTCAAACAGGGGAACTACTTGAATGCTGCTAATTCCTGTCGCCGGATCGTAAAGTCCGGCTTCTTTTGCTAACAGCAAAACTGCCAGTAAATCGCTGACATCGTGGCTCATGCTAATGACGTAAGTTTGGCAAATTTCCTGGCCAAACTCCTGCTGCATTTGCCGCAATATTCGGAAGGTATTGATCGTCTCGCAAGTTTTGGGAGAAAACGGCAATTCTGCTGGAATTAAAGGGCGGCGAGTTTGCAGTTCTGTTGCCAACCAAATAACTCGATCGCCTTCCGACATTTGATTGTAAGACTTGGGCAAAATTTGCAAGTATTCAGCAATTTCGCTCAAAGCGTCAGAGTGTACAGTTGACTCTTGGCGGATATCTAGATAAGCCAAATTAAACCCGTAAATTTCTACTTGGCAGAGCAGATTTTCCAAGTCCCGACAGCTCAAACCTGTTTCGACTAAATTGCGCTCGATGAGCTGCAGCTCGGCTAAAAACTCAGTACCCGATCTATAAAGGCCCGTCATTCCGGGATGTTCTGACAAAGCTTCGCGTTCCCGCTGCAACTCGTCTCCTTTGTAGAGCCGCCAATTGCGATCGCGCGTATTTTCCAGTCGCTGGAGTACGTAAGCCAGCTTTAGCCGATAAGGTTCCTGCCGATAGCGAATCGCCCACTGCTCGTAAACCTCCGGGAATTCCGATTTGTCGCGATCGAGAGATTCCAGCAATTCCGGCAGCACGTCGCTCCAGTGCAGCGACAAACTCAACAGTTCATTGAGGCGTTTCACGGCGTTGATGTACTTACACAGCACCAAATGGCGCTGATAACAAGCTGTTTGCCAAGTAACTTTCGGAGTCACAGAAGGGTTGCCGTCCCTGTCCGATCCCACCCAAGAACCGAACTTGCAAAAATTGTAACTCGGCGGTTTCAGATAAGGATAAGAAGCGTGGAGCGCTTGCTTTAAGCGGTGGTAGAGTTCGGGAATCGCATCAAACAGCACTTCATCGAAGTAGTGGAGAGTGTATTCCACCTCGTCAAGCACAGTCGGCTTGAATTGGTGCAGTTCGTCCGTGCGCCACCAGAGGCGAATTTCTTCCATCAGTTGCTCTTGGAGAGCCGCCGCTGCCCAGCAAGACACCGGGTAGGGGCTTTGAGAGTCGGCCCCAAGCACCTGAAATTTCTCGTCAACTTGGTCTAGCTGTTGGAGAATCTTCGCCATTCGTCGCTGTTTGGTGCGGATCGTGTGGCGGACAATCTCTGTCGGGTGAGCGGTGAATACCAAGCGGATATCTAACTGATCGATCAACCGCTGGATTTGCTGGCTGGGCACGTTCAAGCGCAGCAGCATCGGGAACAGTTGGTGAAAAGTGCCGGCATCTCGGGCGATCGTCTCGCTGCTGTCTGCATTGCTCAGAACCGTTTGGGCGGGGCCTGGGCCTTCCCTGTGCCGCGGGCGATCGGGGGCATCCGTTGCTTGTCCTGGCAGCTTAGAAAACATTCGCCCACCAGCATCGTTGCTACTAGCGTAAGCTAGCTGTTGGTCTCGCTGTTCGTAGTGCTGTTCGACAATGTTGATCAACTGAAAATACAGTGCAAAAGCCCTAGCGGCGCGGATGGCAGCGTTGAGATCGAGCTTTTCGATTAGCTGTACGACATTCGACTCGCGAAAGTGAGTGGCTTGTCCCTCGGCGGAATTGACCGATCGCATTTGTTGGAGCAAATCCACCAATTCCTGCCCGCACTCCTGTCGCAGCACCGATTCCCACAAGTCCTCTACAACTTTGAGGCGATTTCGCAGAAACAGGTCTGATTTTGAGTAAGCGGGAGAATGGGAAATAGATGTTGCATCAATAGCCTGTTCTGAAGACTGGAGGACTGAACTCATCGGGCTGTTCCTCAATAGCTGCGGGTGTCAAGAAAATTGTATGGTTTAGTTTCGCCTAAAACACTTTTGTTTGCAGTCAAATTTGAGACAACTTATTGCAACGTAGAAAGTAGAAGGCAGTTATGTACAAAGTATAAGGAAAGATTAATTCTTAGACCACAGATTGTACCTATTGTCAAGCTTTTATATCAGTTGACTGGCGATTTTAGATTTTAGACGATCGGCGACTCGACGTTCGGCGATCGCGAGCGTCGAGTCGCCCTCAGTCGAACAATTTTAGATTTACTCCCAAGATGAATCTGGGAAGTTGAACTCGGGTCGAAAATTTTTCTCTCTCCCCGACAGGAGTACGTGGCACCGTATCCGTTTTTGGGCGGGGTCACAAAATTTAACTTCTAGCTACAGCATCCTTCCTTGGGCTTTCTAATCCTGTGATTGAGGAAAGTTGAGCACGGGAAGGCGCGAACCCCGAAAGACTTCTTCGCTTTCAACGCCGATCGACGCAACAAACTCAGCAGCAGCTTTAGCCACCACCAACCCACCCAGCATAGGTAAAGCGACCAAGCTCAATAAAATGTCTGAGGGAACTGGCAACTTTGGACTCTCAGGGGTTTGATTTTTGAGCAAGTCTTGGTTTTCCGACGGCATAAATTTCTCCTGTGTCAATCCGTAATCCTCAGTTTACAAGGGAAATAATCATCTTGACCGCTGCTTTCTGACTAATGACTTCTGAGATCAAATCAGGTGACATCCGAATGATATGCTGCAAGCGATCGTCCTCGTGTAGCCAAGCCTATACATATCTTCTCGCGAGATATTAAGCTCGCACTCGGAAAAAACGTTTTGTATAAAATCGGGATACTCCCCGAATGCGATCGATAGTGCGACTCTCTCCGCGTAGCTCAGCGAAACCACAGCACTACAGTCGGAAAATAATAGACATTTCCCGAAAAGCCAGTCTTGAACAGGCAGGATGCCTGTTCCACAAGAATTATGAGAGAAATCTAATTATTATTCGGATGCAAACAGAAACGATATGACTAATGACGAATAATTGGTTGCTTGGCTTAATTTGGACTTATCTGTGCCAAAATGTCGAGGTATTATCAAAAAAATATTCCCCAACGGCTCGAAGCCGAGGGGATACAAGGCCAGACACTAAGTCCAGCATGGCTTAAACCAGACAAAACGGTTAGGCTCGGCAAATAAAATAATTGTCGGTAAAATTTGTAACTGTGCTATTTCTAGAAAACAAAACCAGCTTTGGCAAAATTTAGAGTTTCATGTTGAATGCGAACGGGAGCATATTGGCAGACAATCGATCGAGCGCGTCGCAGTGGGCGCAAGAAGCTTTAGGGCTTCCCGAAGTTCAAGTACAAGCGCGTTTGCGGGGAAATCACCTGCACATTTTGTGCGAAGCAGCGCAGTGTCCGTCTCAAGAATTGGTGACGGCGAGATTTACCAGCGCCCTAGAACACACTGATTTAACGCAACTTCTGCCCGATCGACCTAAAATTTACCAGTTGTTTCTGTGCGGCCGCAAAATCGGTTCACGACAAAATGACTGGACAGTCCGGCTCGATTGCAGCAGTCCCCAGCGACAGCCACAGCCACAGCCACAGCAACCGGAACCAAAAGTTGCCCAAGAGCCGCCGCCAGCGAGTTCCCCCGACGAACCGCCAGCAAGCCCTAAAAGAGGCGGATTTTTCGGCAAATTTAAGAATGACAACCACAAACTCAAACAGACACCAAAACAGGTAGAAACATCGGCTCACCCGCCACAAGTAAGGGAAGAACTGGATTTTGACGCCGAAAGTCTGCCCATCGCCTCCCGCATTGAATACCCAGAAGTTTTTGAAACTTCCCCCGTGACGATCGACACTTCGGCTGCTGCGACGCGGGAAGTTGTCGGTTCCGCCGTTCCCCCGCAGCAGAAAGCGAACCGTGGCGCGGTGGCTTTGATTCAATCCCCCGAAGCTGACTCAGGCGAGGGCGATCGCAGCGGAACATTGACGGTTTCGCCGGAAACTTTGGCGCGCCGGGGCTATCCAGATGCGATCGCCAGCTATCTCAGCGAAATCCTCGGGCCGATGGGAGTTTCGGTGAAAGTAAGCATTCGCGAAAAAGAACTCAAAAGCAGCCGGGAAAACCTGCCGGTGAATGGACCGGAAAATATCAAGCCCAAGGAACGCCGGCTGCTGGTGCTGTGCGAGTCAGCTTACAGCCCCGACCCCTCATTGCTGGCAGAACCCATCGCCGGCAGGCTGCGGAAACTGCAACTAGAGGATTTCCGGGAAGCCGTGATCGCCAGCCAAGTCAGCGGCGAAGCGAAGCCGGACTGGCTGCTGCGGGTGGATTTGACTTCGCCGGACAAAATTCTCAAGGAATGGGCCAGGTGGGGAGACGTACAGTCGATCGCCAAACTCCTAAACCAACACTTGGCGGCATCGAGAGTCGAAGTGCGGGCTACCCTCAAAGAAGCAACCCTCCACCTGTTTTGCAGCAAAACTGCCAAAAAAGGACAAAAGCCTAAACGGCAAGAATACCCGGATAAGCACCAAACCACCGACACGATCGCCCCTTTGTTAGCCTCCTTTGCGCCCCAAGGCATCCGCGCAGCTACTATCTACGGCGTAGAACCAGCCAAGGACTCTCAGGCGGCGCCGGAGTCCCCGGTGTGGATAGACTGGGTGGACTTGCCTGCCGCCCACCACCCCGACTTGGCGGCAAACGCTAGAACGCTGGCAGTCGAGGGCGACCAATTGGCTTTGACTTTTTTATTGAACAGGTTGCTCAACCCCAATCTCAGACGCAAGCTGGAAACAGGAGGGATTCGGGCTGTCGTGCTGCAAAAAGCTAACGTGCTGCACGTCATGACAGAAGCTCTGACTTGCCCTTCTCAGTCGAAGGTAGGCCCGCCGGTGGCGAAATTTTTGCGACACTTACAAATTCCGGGAGTGGCAGGGGTGCGAGTCTACGGACGCCGCGCCGGCCAGAAACTGCCCCTGTGGCGCTACGCAATCGACCTCAGAACGGCTGTTGACGAGGAATCAGCGACGGCACCCGCACCGGCTCCCTCCCAAGTGGCTGTATTGGAAAAGGAACCGGTGCCGGAGTTTGCGCCGGCGGAGGATGGGAGTTTTTCGGGTTTGGGCGACAATTTGGTGTTCGATGCTCCGATGCCCCACTCTTGGCGGCCCCGCTTCAAAATCAGACTCCCCGGATACAATCTGGGCGAGCAGTTAGTTCAAGCTGCGGTGCAACCGCTTGTCGCTTCGGGTTTGTTTGTTCCCAACGATGGTTTATCAACGAATGCTGCTGCGCCCGGTGGCGTGAGAGCCGATCGCGCGGCGAGAATGGCTTTGATTTGGGCGATCGCTGGCTGTCTGCTGACTTTCAATACCGATTGGCTCCTCGGTCTATTTCTGCAATCTGCGACGGTCAGTCAAGCTCCTAGCGCCTCCGAAGTTTGCAGGGGCCCAAATTGTCAAAATTCAGCTCCCAAGGCTTTGGGCGACGTTACAGCCCGACTTCCGAACGAAACTGCGAACCCCGTTCCCCCTTCTGGGGAGGTGAATTTGCCTCGAATTCCGTTGCAACCGTCGCCGGAAGCGAACCAGCAAGAGGCTTTCAACGGCTCTGGGTTTACGAAACCGGGAAATACTAGCGTTCCTGTAGTTGATGTTTCTGCTCCTCCGGTGTTCCCAACTTTAAGGAGCGAGCAGCTTGACGACCAGATAGCACGCTATCAAGAGTACATTCACCTGCACAAAAAACCGCCGGATATTTTAATTGTCGGTAGTTCGAGGGCGTTGCGGGGGATCGACCCGGCGGTTTTGGAAACAGCTTTGGCAGCTTCGGGCTACCCGGGGCTGAGGGCTTACAATTTTGGGGTTAATGGAGCTACTCTCCAGGTTGTAGATTCGATCATCCGCCGGATTTTGCCGCCGCAACAACTGCCGAAATTGCTGGTGTTGGCTGACGGGGCGAGGGCTCTCAACAGCGGGCGGCCGGATTTGACTTTTAGTGCGATCGCTTCTTCGGAAGGTTACAGGCAATTGAGCCGGGGTAGTTTTCTGATCCGCACCAATCAATTAGAATCCGAAACATCGAACGAAAGCGCCAACAATCCGGTGGCGAGTGCGACTGAATTGGTGCAGAATTTGGGACAAGCTCAAGCTAATGTTCAGCAATTGGTGAATCAAAAGTTGGTGGAGGGTTCTGCAACTTACAAAAAGCGCGATCAACTTAAAGGGTTTTTGCGATCGATCGCGAATCCATCAGCCTCTGTTGCAACCGAGATCCCCCAAACCGCACCTCTGGGTCAACAAACAACTGAAAACGCCCAGCCAACCGCTGCGAGTAAACCACCCAGCGAGTTTCAACCAAATGGCTTTTTGCCGATCGATATACGCTTCAATCCCGAGACTTACTTTCAGAAGCACCCGAAAGTATCTGGTTATTACGACTCCGACTATCAAAATTTTAAATTGGTAGGCGAACAAGCTCTAGCACTCAAAAATCTGATCGAATTTACCAAGGTTCGCAACATCAATCTCGTGTTTGTGAATATGCCTCTGACTGAAGATTATTTAGACCCGGTGCGGACAGGTTACGAACAAGAATTCCGGCAATATATGCAAGAATTAGCAGCCCAAAGCGGACTAATTTTCCTAGATAATAGTTTATTGTGGCCCCAGGCGCGGGAATCTTTTTCCGACCCCAGCCACCTCAACCGTTACGGTGCTGTTGAAGTTTCTAAGCGGTTGGCTCAAGATCCCATGATTCCCTGGCCTGCTAAACAATAGTTTTGACTTTTGAGTTGTGAGTTATTTTAGAAGTTAAATGAACCCAGCGTTGCGACTGCTGCGCGACGCTCTCAAAACTATTCTTTCCTGCGGCTGGATACTGAAAATGAAAAGATTGATATTTCCTGAAAATAGCAAAAATCAACCGATCAAAAGTCCCAGAAAAAATTGGCCTTTGATATTTTTTATATTATCTTTAGCCTTTTTCTGTTTCAGTTTGTATAAAGGTTTATTTTTACCTTTAGCTTTATCATCTCCGCCGCCCAGCAACGAACAAAGTAGCGAACAGCCAACTCTGGCACCCTTTGAACAGGTTGTTAAAGACGCGCAAAAGTTAGAGGGATTATTTACCCTTTACCGCAATCAAGCAACTGATAAAGTATATCTAGAAATTAAACCGGAACAATTCAACAAAAAGTTCCTGTGCTTTGTGACATTGGCATCGGGTTTGGGGGAAGCGGGCATTTTGAGCGGAATGCCGATCGGCGATTTCTTGTTTCAACTGCGGCGCGTCCAAAATAACGTGCAGTTTGTGATACCAAATATAAATTTTCGCACAAGTCCGGGCGACCCGCAAGCAGGTTCGGTAGAACGGGGATTTAGCGACTCGATTCTCTATTCTTTGCCTCTCAAAAGTATTCATCCGCAAACACAAACTCTGCTGATCGATTTAGGCGATTTGCTGATGAGCGAAAAGCGGGATTTACCAGGGGTAAAAGCGATTTTGCCGATGATATTGGGCGCTTCTTACTCGATCGATGCAGACAAGTCTTCTTTTAAAGATGTTAAAGCGTTTCCGCTGAATGTGGAGATTGCTTCTGTCTATGGTTTTTCTAGCGATAACGACAGTGAAGTTAACTATTTACCTTCGGTTCCTGACAGTCGGGCTTTTAACCTCCGCATTCACTACAGTTTCTCGGAAGTGCCGCTAAATAACGGCTATCGCCCCAGACTGGCGGACGAGCGAGTGGGCTATTTTCTTACAGCATATAAGGACTTTTCTGACAAGAGCAGCCGGGAGCCTTTTGTGCGCTATATCAATCGCTGGCATTTGCAAAAGCAAATCCCGACAGCGCCGATGTCGCCTCCGGTACAGCCGATCGTCTTTTGGATTGAAAATAATGTGCCTCCCGAATACCGAAACGCAATTCGCGAGGGCGTTTTGGAGTGGAACAAAGCTTTTGAAAAGTCAGGTTTTACTGAGGCAATTCAGGTCAAACAAATGCCGGACAATGCTAAATGGGATCCGGCTGACGTTCGCTACAATACTATCCGCTGGTCGAGTTCTTTTGAGCCTCAGTTTGCCGGCATCGGGCCCTCTCGCACTAACCCGCTGACGGGGGAAATTTTGGATGCTGACATTCTTTTAGATGCTAATGTTGTCCGGGAAATCAAACAGGGTTATCGGTCTTTGGTGGAACAAAATAGATCGCTATCTAAGAGTTTTCAAGGGCGAAACGGTTCTAATACCAATCCCTGTCAGTTTGGGATGTATTCTCGCTATTTGAATGTGCTAGAAAATGGGGATTTAGGAAAAAGCAGCGGCGAAAATGCTCAAGGTGGAATTGCTGATGATTTGCCGACTTTGGTAGAAAGATATCAAGAGCAAAAGCGAGATCCTTTATCGCGGTTGATGTCGAGTTCGGATATGTGTTTTGGGTTGGAATCGAGTCGCCAGTTTGCGATGGGGGCAATGTCGATGGATCTGTTGGAAAATGCAGCGCCTAGCAGTCCGGCAATTGACAATTATGTGAATGAATATATCCGATATTTGACAGCCCACGAAGTCGGTCACACTCTCGGTTTGAGGCACAATTTTCACGGGAGTACGATGCTGCAACCGGAGGAGTTGAACAATACTCAGGTAACTCGCACCCAAGGTTTGGTAGCGTCGGTGATGGATTATGTGCCGATTAATTTGGCACCGCAGGGAACTGTGCAGGGCGACTATTATCCAACGATTGTAGGGCCTTATGACGATTGGGCGATCGAGTATGGTTACAAGGTGATTGGCGGCGTAAACCCCAACAGCGACTTACCAGCGCTGCAACAAATTGCCAGCCGCGCTGCCCAACAGCAATTATCTTACGCGCCGGATGAGGATTCTGTTGATATTCTCGATCCCGCTGCAAATACCTTCGATCTCAGCGCCAATATGCTGAGGTATTCGCAATGGCAATTGGATAATGCGAGGGCGATGTGGAAGCGTTTGGAAAAGCGAATTCCGGTTGGGGAAGACGGTTATAACGAACTGCGGGTGATGTTTGATTCGGTGTTCGGGTATTATGTCAACCAGGTGATGAATGCGACTTTGTATGTAGGGGGACAGTCGTTTAGCCGGATTCGCCCTGGAGATACTAATGCGAAGTTGCCGTTTGTGCCGATCGAACTTTCTCAGCAGCGAGAAGCTTTAGCAACATTAGAAAAGTACGTTTTTGCGCCGGATGCGTTTAGTTTTGCCCCGGAGTTGCTCAACAAATTGGCGCCCTCGCGCTGGGAGCACTGGGGAAGTCCGGCTTTGGTGTTTCCTCTAGATTACCCGATCGGCGATCGAATTACTTTTTTGCAGCGGTTTGTGTTGCGGGTTTTGCTATCTCCGATGCGCTTGGCGAGGCTGCGGGATGCCGAGTTAAAATCAGCGCCGGAAACTGCTTTGAGGTTGCCGGAAGTGTTGAATACTGTGCAAAAGGATATCTGGCAAGAGGTTTTGCAGCCCGAAAAGAAGATGCAAATTTCAACTTTTCGGCGTTCTTTGCAGCGGGAACATTTGGCGATTTTGATCGGAATGGTGCTGCGAAAAACGAATGTTCCAGAGGATGCGCGGAGTTTGGCTTGGTACGAGTTGCGGCAGTTGCGGGAGGGTTTGAGCAAGAGTATTCGGAATTTGGATCGGAATGCTGATGCTTATACGCGGGCTCATTTGGAGGAAACGCGCGATCGAATTTCTAAGGTTTTGAATTCGCAAATTCAGTCAAATTAATCTTGGGATTTGTACCTCATAACAGCGGGAACCGCTGTAAGTCCGGTTCGTTGTAGGTGCATGGTAAAAAAAACGATTTCTGCGTCACTGGAGCGCAAAAATTAAAATTAGGGGTGAGTGCTTTTCACTTACCCCTGCCATTCATTTTTTTGGCGCTTTTTAGCTTACTACAAATTGTAGCAATAAATCACCACAAAAGCGACGCAATTTCTCCTAAAAATACTTGTCGATGTTGAGGGTCAAAATCGTGAATACTCCGAGCAAATGACCGGCGCTCATGCAAGCCAGAAATGCCGGTACGCTTACATTATTGAACAGAGAGGGGAAGGGCAAAGGCATTTTCGGCCCAACGTGGGGATACCAAATTCGGCGGCTGAGAACTAGCAATGCTAAGATATTGCAAACAAACATTACTATCGGTTTTTGCCAATTTCCTGATGCTGTGTCAGTCAGAGCCGACTCTACTACGGCCAGTAAATTTGAGTTAATCATCGTGGATTCTCCTATTTTTCATAAAGTATCAGAAATGCTCGATGAGATTTCTTGCCAAAAATACAGCAGGGGCGATCGCCTTTACGCCATAAATATCTGTTGCTGTCAATATTCACCGCGTCGGCGACAGCGCCCCCACCCGTAATCATTGAATCGCAGCAAGAAGTCTTTTAATGCCATTCAAAAGTAACGAAAGATACAAAAGGACAAAACCCTACTCGCTGCCATTTGTAACTTTTAGCCTGTCTGGCAGTGGCGGCATTTACTCACGCTGCCAGACAGGAAAAGCCGCTACTCATTACTGAGCAATGTAGGTAGGCAGAAAGTGAAGTATGTCACGCAGAACGCTATATCCAGCGGCGTCCCAAAGCAAATAAGCTAAGAAACCGATCATCGCTAAGCGACCGTTCCAGAGTTCAGCTTGGGGGTTGAAGCCAAACAAAAAGGCATTCCGATCTTTGCCGTTGTAAGCATTAGCCGTAGGAGGCAAGTTAGTAGGACGAGTTTCCATGTTTTTACATTCCTTAACAATGTTCGCTTCTCATGGTAGCGACCTAATTTCTGCTTTGCTATCTGTCTCTAGGCTCAAGATACACACAAGTCTAAAGGAGGATTTTGAAACAAAAAATGAAGTGTTAACTTTTGTTTCGCCAGATTTTTCAGCGATTACCTGTATATGTAGATACTAAATACAACTGCAAGTTGAGAGAGCCGCTGTGAAAGGATCCATCGCCCCGTAGCGACAAACAACGGCGCTGGTGACTCGACAATACTGAAGCCGCGCTCTGCTAGAGGCAAGAAAATTTAGTAAATTTGAACTTAAAACCCGAACACGATCGCTCTTGAGTTAACTAAAATAGGACATAAACAGATCGATCGGGAGAAACAGTTATCGAAACCATCTACGGCCATCTTCAAGGTTTAAAGTCCAGCCAGCTCAAGCAACTCGAAAAGCTGTACCATCAGCGACTACCGGGCGATCGTATCACCACTGCAGAATTCGCCCAGCGCGTCGCAGCCATTAGCACGGAAATAGACAAACCAATCTGCACCTACATCAACCGTCGTGGACAAGTAATTCGCGTCGGCGTGGGTTCACCGCGACAAACCCAGATTGCACCCTTAGAATTACCCCGGTATGGGGGAGGTCGCCTCAGCGGTATTCGCTGCATCGCCACCCACCTGAAGCCAGAAACCCCAAGCGAAGCAGCTCTCACCGCAATGGCAATTCAGCGCCTGGACGCGCTTGTTTGGCTGACACTGACCGGCGGAGGATTTCAGCGCCGCGGGGGCGGTGCGACTGGTTACATTCAAGAAACTTATCTCGCTCACTTGATACCCCAGGGAGATCAGCCAAATTTTGAGTTTTCTGTTTTGAGCGCTCAGTTAGAACCAGATTCAACTGATGAAATAGAAGAGCCTTCAATTCAAAAGTCACTAATCAAAACTCAACACTTTCCCTGGAAAATATCAGAACCGCTGAATTTGGACGAACTCGCCGACCAAGACTTTCTGGATTTGGTGGAAGGACTCGAAGCAGAGTTTCAAGCAGAGTTTGTCGCTAAGCAGGTCGATGCAGACCAAGACAAAGTGCTGTTGGTAGGTGTAATGACTCAGCACATGACTCAGTTGGAGTTTGAGGACGGGCTCGCAGAAATAACGCGGCTGGTTGAAAGCGCCGGAGGTCAGGTTCTGCAAACAGTGCGCCAAAAACGATCGCGCCCCCATCCGCAGACAGTCGTCGGCGAAGGCAAAGTTCAGGAAATTTCCCTCGCCGCTCAGACGGTTAGCGCTAACCTCGTGGTATTCGATCGCGACCTGGGCCCCGCACAAATACGGAACTTGGAAACTCAGATAGGTATCCGCGTCGTTGATCGAACAGAGGTAATTCTCGACATCTTTGCCCAAAGAGCTCGATCAAGCGAGGGTAAATTGCAAGTCGAACTCGCTCAGCTAGAGTACGCCCTGCCCCGGCTCAGAGGGATCGGTCAGGCAATGTCGAGACAGGGTGCTGGCATTGGTACCAGAGGCCCAGGGGAAACCAAACTAGAAACCGAACGGCGGACGATCGCCAAACGCATTTCTCGATTGCAGCAAGAAGTAAATCAACTGCTGGCACACCGTTTTCGGCTGCGGCAGAACCGCCATCATCACGATGTACCCTCAGTGGCGATCGTGGGCTACACCAACGCCGGTAAATCGACTCTGCTCAACCTGCTCACGAATTCCGAGGTCTATGCAGCCGACCAGTTATTTGCCACCCTCGACCCCACCACCCGAAAGCTGACGATTCCAGGCGATGTCACCGGGGAACCCTTGTCGATCGTCCTCACAGATACAGTGGGCTTTATTCGCGAACTGCCCCCATCCTTGATCGACGCTTTTCGAGCTACCCTCGAAGAAGTCACTGACGCCGATGCTTTGCTGCACCTGGTCGATCTCTCGCATCCCGCGTGGCAGAGCCAAATTCGATCGGTCATGAATATTTTGGCAGATATGCCCGTAACCCCCGGGCCAGCCCTTGTAGCTTTTAACAAAATTGATGCTGCCGATGGAGATACTCTCGCCCTCGCGCGAGAAGAGTTTCCTCAAGCCGTATTTATTTCGGCGGCCAAAGGTCTTGGGATGGAAACTCTCCGCGACAGACTAGCTCAGCTCATTCAATACGCTCTCTACCCTCGGTAAATACTTAAATATTCCTTTTGAATAGTTGACATCGGGGAATATACGTACATATACTGAGGACAGATATAGTCGAACTATGAGATTATAAAAGAGTAGTCAGATTGTGCATTCCAAAGTACAATACAGCATCTCTATTTGGCGATCGGTTAAATAATTAATTTCCCGATGCCGCTGTCAAGGTAAAAACACTCTTTGTTAATGGCTGTAACGGCTGTTGGTTCAGAGGTTGCAAAAAGATGTTGCTTCACTCTGGGCCAACCACGGTACGCAACGTCAATGTGAAAGAGAATAATATTATTAAAGTGTTTGGGCACTCACCTCAAGCGCTATACTATCTTTTACAGACGTTTGCGAGAGAATACATCCATTTATGGTAAGAACTCTAAAATTCTTGCCCGTCGTGCAGCGCTAATCTCTAAGACTATTTCTATTTTTCGATTTTACCACTGTTTAACTAAATAGTTATGTGTACGCCACTGGCAAAACTAGCAATTGGACTCTCTGCCACCATGGCAACAGCGTTTTACTATCTAGCTGCCGCCCCTCCGGCTTCAGCAGTAGATGTGTGCGGTCCGGGAAATTATTCTAGTGCCTGTGCCTCCAGCCAGACATCAACAGAAACGGAACCCGGCCCGCAAGTGGCTAACCAGTCGAGTTTCTCCCAAATGTACAGAAGCGAACCTTCGAGAAACTCAACTTCTATTCCTGAACCGGGTACTGCGATCGCAGTCCTACTGACAGGTGCAGGAATGCTCTGTTCGTGCAGAAAGCGAAACAATCAGGTTGGTCCGCAGCGCTAGGCAGGCTGATGACCAACCTGTTTGCCTTCAAAATGTCTCCGTTTTTTTAAGCGTGGGTATTTGTTTACTTAAATTTATATAAAAAATAAAAAATTGTATAAAAAATAACTTGACACCTCGCTTGTGCGCTGCAAATAGAGCCGGATGTTGAAGGAAGAAATCTATAGCGACTTCAGTCAGGGTAAAAACAAGGAAGAAGGCAAATGCACTGCCCGGCAAGGGTTTCAGCAATGAATAACCTCCGGTGCAAAAGATAAGGTTGCTATATATAATAAAAATTAAAAAATAAAAATAAAAATAAAAATAAAAATAAAAATAAGATTGGTTAAGATCAATCCTTCCGACAGTTTTTGAGAGTCAACCGTAGAATAAGGGTTTCAAGGCTCCAAGGCAAGTTCGCTACCAACCAAAAATCAAGGGTTTCAGCCTAGGAACTAAAAACAGTCCGCACTATGGTTAAGATTACAATTAAAAAATATTGTTATTGCTTGAGCGTCCATGACCCCTAAAGTAGAAATTTACACTTGGAGAACCTGCCCGTTTTGCATTCGTGCCAAAGCACTGCTGAAGCGAAAAGGGATTGATTTTACAGAGTACGCGATCGACGGAGATGAAGCAGCACGGGCTCAAATGAGCGATCGAGCCAACGGAGGGCGCACCCTGCCCCAGATATTCATTAACGACCAACACATAGGCGGCTGCGACGAAATCCACAAACTCGATACTCAAGGCCTGCTAGATCCGCTGCTAGCAGCAAAATGAGGCATTCCCTGTCGAATTTTCCGTTAGCCCAAATTTTCCTGTGACCAATTCTTAATTTTAATTGACAATGAAATTTGCATTCATCATCGATCCCCTCGCGCGACTAATTCCAGGACACGATACCAGCGTAGCGCTGATGGAAGCCGCTCAAGAGTTGGGTCACGAAGTCTGGGCAACTCAAGCCAACGAATTAAGCGTCATCGGCGGCAAAACTTGGGCAATGCTAAGTCGGGTAGCCCTCACCCCAGTAAAAGTGGTAGAGGGACGCTGGGAGGCTGCTGAGGCTTGGTACCAGGTAGAACATCCTACTTTGCAGCCTCTGGAAGCAATGGACGCAGTATTTATGCGGACAGACCCCCCAGTCAACGTTCCCTACCTTTACGCTACTTACCTTCTAGACGGCATCGATCCCGCTAAAACTTTGGTAGTTAACAGTCCCAAAGGATTGCGGGCGGCGAATGAAAAGATGTATGCTTTGCAATTTGAGGGAGCGATCCCCGAAACCATTGTTTCTCAAAACAAACAGGTAATTCGGCAATTTGTTGAGAAAAAAGGAGCGGCAGTTCTTAAACCCTTGGGTGGCAAAGCTGGTGAGGGGATTTTGTTCTTGGAGGCGGGCGATCGCAATCTCAACTCCCTGGTCGAAATTAGCACTCAACAAGGGCAAATTCCAGTGATGGTTCAGACTTATCTGCCGGAAGCAAAAGAGGGAGATAAACGGATTATACTGTTGAACGGTAAACCCATCGGTGCTATCAACCGCATTCCCACCGGTAATGAATTTCGCGGCAACATGGCCGTTGGTGGCCGAGTCGCAAAAACCGAAATTACCGCTCGCGAACTGCAAATTTGTGCTCAGTTAGAACCAGTGCTGCAACGGGACGGACTGTACTTTGTCGGCATTGATATCATTGGCGGTTATCTCACAGAAGTTAATGTCACCAGCCCTACAGGGATCAGAGAAATTGACTTGTTTGACGGCGTTAATTTGGGCAAACAAGTAATTGAATGGGTAGTTAGTCAGTAGTGAGTGGTCATTAGTCATTAGTCATTAGTTATTAGTCATTGATTAGTCGTTATTAGTTATTAGTTATTGGTCATTAGTTATTGGTCGCAGCTAACAAATAACAACAGTCAACAGTTAACAGTCAACAGTCAACAATTATTAAATTATGTCAAAAATTGGCGTTGCAGTAGTCGGTACAGGTTTCGGTCAAAAAGTGCACCTTCCCGGATTCCAGGCCCATCACCGGACAGAGGTTGTCGCTGTTTACCACCGGAATTTAGACAAAGCAAAGGCGATCGCCTCTACCCACAATATCCCCTACGCTTGCGACTCGATAGCCGATATAGTAGCCATCCCAGAAGTAGCGGGAGTCAGCATTTCCACACCGCCATTTTTGCATTTTGAAATGGCAAAAACCGTCTTGGAAGCAGGCAAGCATTTATTATTAGAAAAACCCACCGCCCTGACAGCAAATGAAGCCAGGGAACTTTACCGATTGGCAAACAACGAATCTCAAACCGATTTTAAAAATGGTGGTTCCAGAGCAATTGCCACAATGGACTTTGAGTTTCGCTTCATCCCCGCATGGCAAATGCTAGCAGAATTATTGGCAGCAGAATATGTGGGAGAAAAGCGTTTAATTAAGATTGATTGGCTGGTGTCGAGCCGCGCTGATGCGAGTCGCCCCTGGAATTGGTACGCGCAAAAAGAGCGAGGCGGCGGAGTTTTGGGCGCGACGGGTTCTCACGTTTTTGATTATATTAGCTGGCTGTTCGGCCCGCCGCAGAAGCTTTCTGGGCAATTGATTACAGGAATTTCGGCGCGACCAGATCCAAATGATTCGGGAAATTTAAAATTAGTTGATGCAGATGATTCGTGCACGTTGATGCTGGAATTAGCCGGGGGAACTCCTTGTCAAGTTTGTTTGAGTTCTGTTACTTATCAAGGGCGGGGACACTGGGTGGAAATATACGGAAGTAAGGGTACGTTGGTGTTGGGAAGCGACAACCAGCAAGATTACGTCCACGGCTTTCGCTTGTGGGGTTCCCAAGGTGGAGAACCTTTAGCTGAAATCAAAATTCCTCAAAGATTGGAGTTTCCTCAAGTATATCCAGACGGGAGAATTGCACCGTTTATTCGAGTAGTAGATAGGTGGGTAGAAGCAATAGATGCCGGTAAATCTTTGATACCGTCCCTCAGAGAAGGGGTTTACTCACAGTTGTTGATGGATTTGACCCAGGAGTCGAATGCTACGGGAACTTGGGTAGATTTACCTAATATAGATAAATTTTTGGGCACTAAGTAAAAGTGAAACCTCCCCAAGCAATCTCACGCACTCGATCGCACCCCAAACCCGATAAACTACGAATAGATAAACTCGATCAATCCCTATATCCAGAGTCGGTAGTTGTGAATGGCGCGCCCTGAAAGTCCTTGCCTCAGTATAGCGATCGCTCGCCTGAGAACCGCTGGGGCAAACCATTTTGCCACTTGGGTTCTACAAGCTCCCTATCCCAGCGGGTACGTTCACCACGACTGTATGTGGCCCGATACCCTATCCCAATCTTGGAAAGCTTGGCAGGAAATGTTTTCGCCCTCCGGGACAATTCACGAATTGCCCCTAAATCCTGATGGCAGTTTCGTCTCGCCGGAAAACAACCAGAATATACTGGCAGAAACTGAACAACAAAGTCCTCAGTCGCTCCACCTCGCTCCAGCGAAGCCCTCTGTGCCGCTCCACCTCGGTCAACAGGGGTGGGGCGACAACGGGGATCAGCATCCGCCTCGGCCACCGGCAAGCTACAGCAGCCGCCTGATGCAGCATTTGGGGATTAATCTTTGGCAGTGGCTGTTTGAAGGCCCGATTCAGGGTAGTCTCCAGGAAAGTAAAGGTATCGCGATCGGGCAAAATCTACCCCTACGAGTGCGCGTAGACTTGCGCGAACCGTATTTAATTGCTTTGCCTTGGGAAATTATGCAGCCTCAAGCGGGTCAACCGGCAATTTCTCTGTCGCAGCAACTGCTGTTCAGCCGCACTACCAGCAATGTTGAACCTTTGCCACCCCTACATCCTGCGGAGTCGCTCAACATTTTGCTAGTTTTGGGACAAGCAGAACCCGGCCGCAGTGCTAATTCTCAATTTTCCAACAGCAATAACGGTCATTTGCAGTTGGGAGAAGAAGCACTCGCCTTAGCTGGCGTTCTGGAAAGTGCTTTTCAAACCGAGGACAGCGGCAAATATTTTGACATCAGCGTTCCGACTCGCGTCGATACTCTGATCGAACCTACTCCGGCGGAACTCATTTCTCGGCTGGAAACGCAAGCTTACAACATTCTGTTTTACGCCGGCCACGGGATACCGGGCCCCGACGGCGGTTTGCTGTTTTTGGGGCCGGAAACGGCGATTAATGGCACTGAACTAGCTCAGGTATTAGTTCGGTGTCACGTGACTCTGGCGGTGTTTAATGCCTGCTGGGGAGCTCAGCCGGCGGTGGAGAGGCTGCACTCAACTAACGGCCAGCAACAGGCGATCGCCCGCAGCAGTTTGGCTGAGGTACTGATCCATCACGGGGTGCCTGCGGTGTTGGGGATGCGGGACTCGATCGCCGATCGCGAGGCCCGGAGTTTTATCCAAACTTTTGCCCAAGCTTTGGCCGGACGGATGTCGATCGATCGGGCAGTCGCCGTCGCCAGACAGCAGTTATTGACGCTCTACAAGTTCAATCAACCGGCTTGGACGCTGCCTGTGCTGTATATGCACCCTGAGTTTGACGGTCAGCTAACTGAGCCGGTAGATGACCTCAAAACTGAATTGCCTTTAAATTCTTCTACTTGGCTGGGTCGGTTGCCGTCTTGTGCTTATTTGCGGGGGCGCGATCGACCAAATGCCAAATCCACCGACTCGATTAATCAGGTTTGGCCGATTCGCGCAGGTATGGTTCGAGTCGGACGCTGGGAAGAAAACGATGTAGTGATTCGAGAACAGTGGGTTTCTCAAAAACACGCCGAGATTTTCTGCCGAAACACGATCGGAGATAGCCGGGAAGAACCTAGCTACTTCTTGCGCGATTTTTCTCGCTACGGGACTCTAGTTTTGGGATCTGAGGGATGGCAGAGAGTTCACCACCAAGAATTGCTGCTACGCAGCGGGACTCAGCTAAAATTTGGCAGTTCTCAAGGTCAGATTTTTGAGTTCACTATTGAGCTTCCCAAAACTTCGGGCTACAGTGAGTCTGATTGCGGAACGAATTAAGATGCGGGTGTAGCTAATGAAGGCAAGCGGCGAGTAGCACAGCAAAGTTCTGTTGAGTCTCCAGTCTGAATTTAAAAGAGTTACTTACCACTGATAGCTCGCAACTAGCTCTTGGCACAGTCCCCCTTCTATATTTTCCTTTTCCCCCTGAGGTATTACATCATGGCTACCCAATCTCCTGATTCTGAATATTTTCGCGACTCACAAACTCAAGCCCAGATGGAACTTCTCGCCACCATAGTTCAGACTGATGTTGCTTATCCCTGGAATCCTGCACAGCTTGAATCAGAATCTTATTTGGCTGCCCTAGAGCAGGAATTTGCGTTATCTGATTCTTTCAGCGACAGCGATATTGCCCTGAAGTCACAAGTTTTATTCTCGCAATTAGAACAAGTTTGGCTGACGACTGCTCTGCAAAAGTCTTTGCGCGAAAAATTTGCTCGCGTTCCTCAAGATTTTCTGGCCAGCATCGCTCAAAGCGTGCAAAACGCAACTGTTAAGTATCAATCTTTAGCTGACCAAATGGTGGAGTGCGTCTTAGATATTTTGCCTCAGTGGGCTGAGGAAGATTTGCAGGTGTTGGCACGTCCTTTGGCTTATGCCATGCGAGATGTTGATTCGGAAGGGGGGGAATTGGTCATGGCTACTAAAAGACCTTGGGCCCAATTGTCGGAAATAGAACAAGCCAGAGTTAGTTTGGCTGTCGCCCGCTATGCAATCTCGCAATTAGAAATTGCTGATTAGTTTTTTGATGGCTGGGTTTTTGGGCTGCGATCGCGGTAATTTTTTTTAATTAATATAAAATTAATCTACCTTTAGTTAGATGTCAAATTCGTCTAATTGCTAAATTCTCTGGATTGCTATAGTTTGATATAGCAATCCTATTTGATTTGTAGAGAAGATAATTTTTTTTGAACTATAGCAAGCGCGCCAGACGGTTAGGGCTCAGATGTGGCAGCATTTTCAATAAGCTTTTTAGGGGCGGCGTCGGAGAAGCGGCCCACAAGAAATATTTTTTATTGTGGAACAGGCCCGAAAGCCTGTTGCTGACATTGCTGCAACAGGTAAGTTAGGAGGTTCTTAATTGCTGAAATCCTTGCCGAAGATTGCTTCTGACCGAAAGCATCCAGGATACAAGCCCCCGAATTGATCCGTGGGGTCAATGCTTCAATTCTTTAATCTAAAATCTAAAATCTAAAACCGATTGACTTTTCTCCTAGGCAACTAAAGCCTTTTTCCTTCTTCCTTCTGCTATATTTTGCCAGGTTTGGACTCGCTAAGCAGTTTGGCAACCGCAAGCAAGATGAATTATCATACAAGGGTCAAAATGTTAAAAAATGTAAATAGAGCAATTGAGGTGTGTCGGAATTTTCAATTGAATTAAAAAGTGGACAGCAAGAAACCCTTACTTTTGCATACACGATGGGACTTTAAAATTATTTTATGACAACTTCAAGATTTGATCTTCAAGACTTGAAACGCCGCTTTTGGCGGATTTCGCGGGTGCCGGCGGCAACGCTAGTCGTGTTGGGGGCAGTTGCTTTCGCAGGTGCGATCGCCGGGGCCTGGTTTTCAGGTGAAGGTACTGTCAGCGGTATTTTTGCCACAATTAACACTTGGCAGCAAAACCCGCCTGTGTGGCTGCAAGTGCCTGCTACGAGCAAGATGTATTTGTTACTGCCGACTGTGGCACTTGTCTGTGTTGCTTTAGCTGCAATTAAAATTTCGCCTCAACCGCAGAAATGGTCGCGCGCTGTCGTAGTTGCAATAGTTCTGGCTTTAACCATTCGCTACGTTTTATGGCGATCGCTCGCTACTCTAAATTTAACCGATCCCCTCAACGGTATCTTTAGTTTGGGGCTGTTTTTCCTAGAAATGCTACTGGTTTTCAACACCAGTATTCAACTGTATTTAATGCTGAGAATGAAAGACCGGCGTCGAGAAGCCGATCGCATGGCAGTTGCAGTTGAAGCTGGAAACTTCGCCCCGTCCGTAGATATTTTGATTCCAACTTACAACGAGCCGGCTTTTATTTTACGGCGCAGTGTAATCGGCTGTCAAGCTTTAGATTATGCCAACAAAAAAGTATATTTGCTCGACGATACCAAGCGCCCTGAAATCAAGTTGCTGGCAAAAGAACTGGGATGCGAGTATATAACCCGACCCGATAATATTCACGCCAAAGCTGGAAACATCAATCACGCCACCGCCCTAACTAATGGGGAACTAATTGTAGTTTTCGATGCAGATTTTATTCCCACTAAAAACTTTTTAACTCGAACAGTTGGATTTTTTCAAAATCCCGAAATCGCCCTCGTTCAAACACCGCAAAGCTTTTACAACCACGACCCCATCTCCCGTAATTTAGGTTTAGAAAATGTACTCGCGCCGGAAGAAGAAATATTTTACAGGCAAATTGAAATCATCAAAGACAGCGCCGACAGTGTGGTTTGCTGCGGTACATCTTTTGTAGTGAGGCGAAGTGCTTTAGAAACAGCGGGAGGCTTGGTCACAGATTCAATCTGCGAAGATTATTTTACCGGAATTCGGCTGTCAGCAACCGGATATCGCTTAGTTTATTTAGATGAAAAATTGAGTGCTGGGTTGGCGGCTGAAAATATAGAAGCTCATCTAAATCAAAGGCTACGCTGGGCGCGAGGCACGCTTCAGGCCTTTTTTATTGATTCCAATCCTTTAACAATTCGCGGTCTCAGATTCGTACAAAGGCTGTCTCATTTGGAAGGATTGCTGCACTGGTTTACCAGTTTAACCAAGGTTTTATATCTGTTGATACCTTTAGGTTATTCGTTTTTCGGCATAATTCCTTTGCGGGCAAGTGCGCGGGAATTGCTGTACTTTTTCCTGCCTTACTATTTGGTGCAACTTACTGTATTTTCTTGGCTGAACCGCAGATCGGGATCGGCTTTGCTTTCCGATGTTTATTCCTTCGTTCAGTGTATTCCTTTAGCAGTGACGGTGGTGAGTTCCATGCTGAATCCCTTTGGGAAAGGGTTTCAGGTAACGCCAAAAGGAATGGCGAGCGATCGCTTTCGTTTTAACTGGAATTTGGGATGGCCTTTGATTGTCTTGTTCGCAGCTACCGCATTCAGTTTGTGGCACAATTTAAACATTAATTTAGTTAAAAATGTGGGCACCGTACACTCACTATCAGAAAGTGCACATTTGTCAAAAGGAATGAGTTTGGGATGGATTTGGAGCGCGTACAACCTGCTGATGATCGGGATTGCATTACTGATTTTGGTGGATATTCCTAAGCCGGACATTTACGAATGGTTCAATTTACGCAGGGTTGTACAATTGAATGTTGGCGGTAAAAGTTTTTGGGGTGTAACCACTGTAATTTCGGAAAGTGGCGCTGAAGTTGCCTTGACGCAGTGGCCAAGTTTTGCGGTGAAAAATAAAGGCAGTAAAGAAAGTTTTACAGCAGCAGAGATTTTGCCAAAATATGCCTTTGAGACAAGTTTATCGCAGGGTAAAATAAAAGCGATCCCTCGCAGTGCGGCAGTCAAGCCAAGGAGATCGGTAGCGCCGTCTGTTCTTGAGTTTGGTACTAAGGGAAGTTTTGCCAAAGGTTTGATTGATTGCGATTCGGCGACTCTGGAAATTATGGAAGAGAACTGTTTTATTCCTGTGGCTAAGATTGAGTTGGTGAGCGATAAATCTCAGTTGGGGTCGAGTTTTCGGGATGGGAAAGAGTGCAGTTTTCGGGAATTTCCCACTGTGCGAATTGCGTTCGATCGCCTGAACATTAGCCAGCACCGCTGTTTGATCGAAATGCTGTACTGTCGCCCGGGCCAGTGGCAGCGGCAGGAAACTCCCGGAGAATGGCGATCGCTGTGGCTGTTGCTGAGAATTGCTTTGAAACCGAGGGCTGTTTTTGAGAGGAATAGGGCAGTTAGACCGATCGCAGTTTCGCAACTTTAGAGGGAATTTCTCCTCGTGGGGAATTTTTCACGGCAGATATCAGCAGATGAAGGTTGATGGATTTTTAGATGACCTTAACTCATATCTTTTAAGTAATCGTGCAAAAATTTTTATACATTTTCAGTTAGCAAATAGAGAAAGTTTTAAAGATTTGGAAAAATTCTGGCGGTGGTTCTGCGCCAAGGTCGGTTTGGGTTGGCAACTGGGCAATCAAATACCAGAATCTTGGGATGAGTTATTTGGCAGCCCGGTTAGCTGCCAGATGTACTTCGAGCAGTATTTGCTACTCTCAACAACCAAACCCTTAGTGTTAGCTTGAGGCGATCGCGATCGCTTGTTTTGCCTATTCCAATTTGACATCGACTTTTGCGGATTTTTGCGAACTTGGCAGGAGGAAGCAAAAAATCGGGGAATTGGGCGAAAACTCCGGTTAGTCGTGGTACACTCCACTAAGCTGTATATCTCGCTGAGCGCAAATAAATCGCCGTTTAATGTGGGGCTACGGCCCTTTAAAAGCGAGCAAGTGTAGGATTGGGCGAAACGGCAAGGGCAGGATTGGTCAGCGGAAGATGCCCAGCAACTGACGGGTTTTGTAAACAGGAATACCTATTTAGTACGGGTAGGTCTTGATCATATCGGGCGTGGGGATGTCACTCCAGAGCAAGTGTTGCAAAACTCTCCCATCTGTGCCGGAATTTATGGCGATCGCCTACAACGACTGTGGAACCTACAACAGCAGCCAGAGTTGCTGGCAGGATTCGTGGAAGTTGTAAAAAGTAACACACCTGTAGAAGCAGCTTTAATTATATTACTAGCAATTTGCGTTACTACCATAACTGAAACACATTTTGCGATCGCTTGGAGGAAGTTACATTTGAAAACGGGATCTTTAACTATTGTCGGGACGGGAATTCAATTAGTTGGTCATCTGACCTTAGCAGCAAAGGCGTCGATCGAGCAAGCTGACAAGGTTCTGTTCGCCGTAGCTGACCCAGTTACTGCTAAATGGCTGCAGACACTCAATGTCACCGCAGAAGCCTTGCCTTACAATACCAACAATCAGTGGCGCAGAGAAACTTATCGAGAAATGGTCGATCGCATTTTGGCTGAAGTTCGTCAGGGGTTGAATATCTGTGCAGTTTTTTACGGTCATCCCGGTGTTTTCGCTTACCCTACCCATGAAGCAATTAAACAGGCGCGTCGTGAAGGTTTTAGGGCGCAAATGTTACCAGGAATTTCAGCGGAAGATTGCTTATTTGCTGACCTGGGTCTTGACCCAGGACGCAACGGATGTCAAAGTTTTGAAGCCACTGACTTTCTGATTCGGGGGCGTAAATTTGACCCGACCAGTGCTTTAATTTTGTGGCAGATTGCGACGATCGGCAATCTGGGTTTTTATCAAGAAGAGATTCAATTGCGCGGTCTAAATGTGTTAGCTGAAGTTTTAGAAACATACTATGGTGCTGACCACGAAGTAATTGTTTACGAAGCAGCGGTTTATTACCCGGTTTGCGAGCCAGTTATCCAGCATATTCCTCTGTCCAAACTGGCTGAGATTCGTGTTACTCTAGTTTCGACACTTTATGTTCCTCCTCAAGCGCCTGCACCTGTAGACAGTGAAATGATGGCGCGGTTGGGTATGTCTTTTGTGAAAGAAACTTAAGGTAGTTGGCCAAGAGAATGTAGTAAAAACTACACTTTTTGTCCAGCCGATAAAAAGTGTATGTGTTAGAGGAGAAAAAATGTGGTAATGTCGCTTTATATAGAACAAAACCCTGACGATGCTAAGGCTCTGGCTCATCATGGTGAAAACCATCGGCTGACGGGACATTTTGAAGCAGCTTTAGACTCTTTCAACCGATCGCTCGACTTGGAACCTAACAATGCTTGGGCGATCGCACATCGGGGCGAAACCTATTATTTGATGAAACGCTATCAGGAGGCATTCGCAGATTTCAACCGCGCCATTGAACTGAACCCTGATTATAATTGGGCGATCGCTCACCGAGGCGTAACCTACCGCTTTCTGGGAGAAGCATATTACCCAAAGGCGCTGGCTGACTTGGATCGAGCAATTGAACGTCAGTCGGATTACGTTTGGGCGATCGCTTATCGCAGTCGCCTCTATGAGTTGATGAAGTGCTACAAGAAAGCCTTGATTGACTTCGATCGAGCGATCGCCCTTGACGAAACCATATTTGCGGGGAAAAATTGGCAAATTGAGAAAGGGTTGATCCTTTGTTATGATGGCCAATATTCTGAGGCGATCGCCTGTTGCGAACAGAGGTTGCAACAAATTGCTGATGAGACTACAGCTTTGTACTGTATCGCAGTATCTAAGGCGCGTTGGCAGGGATTGGACAAAGCAGCAAGCGAAATTGAGCGATCGCGGACAGCATTACTTGCTCAATGGGAAACGGGCGATCGGGGAGATATTCTCTACCGACTCTGCGGTTTAGCAATCTTGACAGGTAACTGCGAACAAGCATGGGAATATCTGCGAGAAGCTATTCCTATCAACGATGAAGCCATTGAGTTAGTCGGTCATGATCCAGCTTGGTTGGATTGGCGGGACGACCCGATAACTCAGGCATTACTCGCTAGTTAAGTGTTTGAGAAAACAAATTTCAAGTAATTAAACATCAAGTGTCTTTTCAGGATAATTTTATGCAGATGGATACCAGCGATATGATGATGGCTCAACAAGCAGAAACTCTTCGCTTGTCAGGGGCTTACGAACAGGCAATCGAGATCTTTGAACAACTCCAAATGTATCCTGACAATGCTTGGGTTAATGCTCACTTAGGAGCAAGCTATTACCATGTGATGGATTATGGGAAAGCAAAACATTATTTAAAGAAAGCGATCGACAAAAACGATAGGTATTTCTGGGCTCATGCACAGCTAGGTGAAACCTATCGTCTTCGAGCAATTACGGAAAATAACAGAAGGCCAAAATATGTTGAAAAGGCGATCGAGCATTTCCAAAAAGCGCTTGACTCTAAACCACCAGAAGACAGTAACTATGCCTGGGCATTAGCTCACTTGGGGGCAACCCATCGCCTGTATATAACTAAGGGTATCAGCCAATTCCTGCATGAGCCGATATCTCAGCAACCTAATCCAGAGAATTCTTGCGGACAAGAAAAAATACAACAACACGCAGAAGACGCTTTGAAATGCCTTAACAGAGCGATTGAACTCATGCCTACATACGCTTGGGCATGGGGTATGCGATCGACAGTTTACAGATTGACTCAAGACTACAAAAATTCATTCTGGGATTTGGGAGTTGAAGCTGTAATAGCTCCCAGTATGGAGATTATGCAACAGTCTTCTTCTCCCGTTCCATTCTTGAAAAGTGGCAGGGTAAATCTTTACGAACACGCTTTCTTGTCTTTTTATTTGACCAAGAAACACTCAGACCCAGAGGATAAAAAAAGACACTACATTAGGGCGATCGCTTTTCTCCAACAAGCTTTGATACTTAGTCCAGGGGACTTGATGGCTAAGCTAATTCTCACCATAATTGAGGCTAACCAAAAGAAGGAAGAAAGAGGGTCATTAAAACCAAACGACATTAAAAAGATTCAAAGAAAATTAGAGCAGTTTTTTGAAGATACAGAAGTGGAGTTTTGTCAAAAAATTAAAAAGGTATTACGACATCAAATTAATGTTCCAAAACCGTCAGTTAGTATAGAGCAGTTGCAATGGATAAATAGTCATGCTGAGGAGGGACATAAATTAAAGAAGCTTGTTTTGGAAGAGGTGATAAAGAACCCTACATCAGGTGTTGAAAAAGAGCCTCAATTATGGCTATGGAAAAACTTTGAAGTGACAGAAATGTGGAGTTATATTCTTTTCTTTCTTGGCGAAGTAAGCCATCTTCTGGGAAACAAAAGTAATATTGGTACAGAAACGGCTTATCTAGAGCTTGCATTCCTCATCAATCCTTACTACGTTACAGAAAGGCTTTATCAAACTCCAGTGTTTTCACATGAAGACAGAGTAAAGATATTTAAAAAGTTGCACGATGATGGAATAGTGTTAAAATTTTCTGAACCCAATTAATGAAACCCTTAATTGCCAGAAAATCAACTGAAAAAATCAATGACGATTAGTTTAGTTCTTCACTGTTCGCGACCTTAGAGATTTAGGAGAATATCCCATGAGTAACCTATTGGATTTGTTAACAGATTTAGCACTTGACCCCAAGAAACAAAGTGCTTTCATCAATAACCCCAGTTCTTTAATGGAAGAAGTGGGTTTAACTGAAGCAGAACAAACCGCAATGATGAGTGGTGAAAATGCTAAAATTGCCGCAATCTTTGCAGAAGAACAAGTTACGTTTGCTACTACTTTTTTCGATCCCGGCCCCGATCCCTTGCCAGATCCAGACCCTTTTCCTCCTTCTCCACCGCCAGAACCCGAACCTGACTCTGATGAGGATGTGGGATTGAAGTCAAATCGCTCATAATTTTCTACACTTGGAAAAGTAGATTGATATTTCATCAACTCAAACCGCACTTGTTGCGGTTTTTTGTCATAAAAACCTAACTATGCAAAATTACCAAATTACTGAAAAACTGCATGAGAGCAGTAACTCGTTAGTCTATCGCGGATATCGGCAAGCAGACAATCTGCCTGTTATCCTCAAAATGCTCAAACAAGCCTATCCTTCACCTGAAAAAATTGCCTGGTTTAAGCGAGAGTATGAAATAACCCAAAACATTAACTTACCAGGGGTAATAGATGTTTACAGCTTCCAAAACCTAGAAAATCAGTGGGTAATTGCCTTAGAAGATTTTGGTGGTGAATCCCTCAATCGGATAATCGCTAAGAAGCAATTTACAATTGCTGAATTTCTCCACCTGGCAATTGAGATTGTTGACATTCTCGGTCAGGTTCACCAACAGCATATCATTCATAAAGATATTAACCCATCAAATATTATTTTAAATCAGCAGACAGGTAAGCTGAAGCTAATTGATTTTGGCATTTCCACAACACTGTCGCGAGAAAACCCAATCTTTCGCAACCAGAACGTGTTAGAAGGAACGCTGGCATATATCTCGCCAGAACAAACAGGTCGCATGAATCGAGCCATTGATTACCGCACTGATTTTTACTCGCTGGGCATAACCTTTTATGAATTACTAACCGGACAGTTACCTTTCCCCACGAATGATGTTTTGGAATTAGTGCATTGTCATATTGCTAAACAACCTACCCCACCGCACGGACTCAAACCAGAAGTTCCACCTATTATTTCGACCATCGTGTTGAAATTAATGGCAAAAAATGCTGAGGAACGCTACTTATCAGCATATAAAATAAAGGAAGATTTACAAGAATGTCTCAGACAATGGCAGAGCAAAGAGCAAATTGACTCTTTCCCCGTCGATCGGCACGAGATTTCCGATCGATTTCAAATTCCCCAAAAACTGTACGGGCGAGAGCGGGAAATTTCTGCCCTATTAGCTGCTTTCGAGCGAGTCAGCCAAGGAACCAGTGAAATGATGCTGGTTTCTGGATATTCTGGGATTGGAAAAACAGTATTAATCCAGGAGATATATAGGCCGCTGACTCGCCAACGCGGTTATTTTATTTCTGGTAAGTTTGACCAATTTCAACGAGATACTCCCTACGCATCCTTAATACAGGCATTTCGTTCGTTAGTACGGCAGTTACTAACAGAAAGCGAGGCAGAAATTAGCAAGTGGCGAGAGAAACTCCAAGCAGAATTAGGAGAAGCTGGAGGGGTAATCGTTGAAGTTATTCCTGAAGTAGAACTAATTATTGGTTCGCAACCACCCCTACCAGATATGCCACCAGCAGAACAGAGGAATCGCTTTAATCTGGTTTTTCAAAAATTTATTAATACATTTACTCAGCCCGAACATCCATTAGTAATTTTCTTAGACGACTTACAGTGGGCAGATATAGCATCGCTGGAATTAATTCAACTGCTGATGACAGTAGCAGATAATAAATATCTATTTCTCATGGGCGCCTATCGCGATAATGAAGTAACCGAGGCGCATCCTCTAACTCAAATTTTGGAAAATATTGCCAAAGCAAAAGTAACAACCATTAATAAAATATTGCTGGCACCTTTAGCCTTAACCGATATTACGCAACTTTTAGTTGATACGCTTTTTGCGGAATCAAAAAATGCTAAGCCACTTGCCGAGTTGCTCCAGCAAAAAACTGGTGGCAATCCGTTTTTTATCAATGAATTCTTAAAATCCCTGCATTCTGAAGCCTGGTTATATTTTAACTACAAATCTCAGAAATGGCAGTGGGACTTAAAGCAAATCAAAGCGCAACCGCTTACAGATAACGTTTTAGAACTAACGAGCAAAAATTTAAAAAAACTCCCGACAGCAACTCAGGCAGTCTTAAAATTAGCAGCTTGCGTAGGAAATCAGTTTGACTTGAAAACACTGGCGATTGTATATGAGAAATCTCTCCAAGAAACAGCAACAGATTTACGGTCAGCACTCCAATCCGGTCTAATTATACCCCTCAGCCATGCCTATCAGTTGGCGGAACTTGATGTCGAAGGTTTGTCCGATCGGTTAGTTGCAGAATACAAATTTGCCCACGATCGCATTCAACAATCAGTTTACTCTCTCATCTCCGAAGTAGATAGACAGTCAGTACATCTGTGCGTGGGAAGGTTGTTACTCCAAAACACATCATCTGAAGAATTGTCACAGAAGCTGTTTGATATTGTCAATCAGTTCAACAAGGGACGTGCGCTAATCGAGCGACAAACAGAGCGATACGAGTTAGCTCGATTAAACTTACAGGCAGGTAAAAAAGCAAAATCTTCAGCGGCTCACCAACCCGCTTTCAATTACCTTCAGATCGGCTTAAGTTTGTTAAATAAAAAGAGTTGGTCGCAGCAGTATAACCTTACCTTAGATTTGCATTTAGAAGCAGCAGAAGCAGCTTATACAATTGGCAACTACGATGAAATGGAGCGCTTAGCTAGGGTAGTTTTGCAAAAAGCCCAAACTCTGTTAGACAAAGTAAAAGTTTATGAAGTCAAAATGCAAGCTTACTGCGCCCAAATGAAATTCCTAGAGGCGATCGACATTGGTCTAGAAGTTCTGAAATTACTTGGGGTAGAATTACCGCAACGACCGAACCAATCCGATCTGATGCGAGAGATAGAGCAGATAAAATCTGCTTTAGCGGGCAGACAAGCCCAGGAATTAATCGACTTACCGCCAATGACCGATCCGTATAAACTAGCAGCTATGCGGGTGATGAACTACTTGTCGAGCCCTGCGTTCATAGCACTTAATCAACTGAGCTTGTTAATGTGGTGCCGACAGGTAAATTTATCGATTCAGTATGGTAATTCTGCTAACTCGGCTTTTCCGTATGTAGGTTACGGACTGATTCTCTGCTTATCAGGAGAGCTTGACACTGGCTATCAATTTGGTCAACTTGCTTTGAAGCTACTAGAACAATTCAAAGATAGAACATTTAAAGCAAGAATTTATGCAATATATAAGGGATTTATCAAGCATTGGAATGAACCTCTTAGAGACACATCTTCTTTTTGCATGGAAGCCTATCAAAATGGGATAGAAACTGGAGATATTGAATGTGCTGCTAGTGTTAGGCATAGCTATGCTTACACTTTGTACCTCAGCGGTGTGGAGCTGAGCGATGCCAAGAAAGAGATGGCGAAAGCCCTTAAAGTTACTTATCAAACTCAGCAGAAAGCATACATTCGTTGGGCTGAAATCTATATGCAGGCGATCCTGAACTTAATGGGACAAGCAGAAAATCCCTGCTGTTTGATTGGTGAAGTATACGACGAACAAAAGATGATACCAGTTCATCAAGCAGGTGGCGATCGAACTGCGCTCATGCACGCTTACTCCCATAAACTTCCCCTGTGTTATCTTTTCGAGGATTTTCAGCAAGCTGTGGAGAATGCAGACCGTTTTGAAGAATACTCAGCTAATGCAGGTTCTTCGTTTATTCTCACTACCGCCTATTTGTATGATATGTTAGCCCGACTGGCGCTATATCCTAATTCCTCAGAGACGGAAAAAGAAGAAATCCTGGCAAAGGTAGCTGCTAAACAAGAAAAAATGGAAACATGGGCAAAGCAGGCTCCCATGAATTACCTGCACAAATTCTATCTAGTCGAAGCGGAACGCGATCGCGTATTAGGCAACGATAAGGATGCCAGAGAATATTACGACAAAGCCATCATCTTAGCCCGCGAAAACGAATATCTCAACGAAGAAGCCCTCGCCTACGAACTAGCAGGCAGGTTTTATTTAGCCAGAAATCAAAATCATGTTGCCCGTCACTACCTGCAAGATGCCCACTATGCCTATCAGCGTTGGGGGGCTGTAGCTAAAGTCAAAGATTTGGAAGCGCGATACCCGCAATTTTTAGCCATTCAGTCGCTTAGTTCAACCCGAACAGATACTGAAAATAATACCATCAATCCAATCACCACAACTGGTAGCAATTCCGGCGAAGCGCTAGATTTTGCCGCAGTAATGAAAGCATCCCAAGCTATTTCCGGTGAAATCGTTCTCGAACAATTGTTAAACCAGGTGATGAAAACTGTGATTGAAAACGCAGGGGCCCAAAAAGGTTTTCTCATTCTGGATCAAGGCGGGAATTGGGCGATTGAAGCGGAAGCTGCAGTAGAATGCGAGATCATTACCATTATGCAATCCATTCCCGTAGATTCCGTAGATCCTGCAACTGGAATTCCCCTGCTATCAACCGCCATAGTTAACTACGTCGCTCGCAGCCACGAAAATGTAGTATTAAATAACGCCACCGATGAAGGACTATTTACCCGCGACTCTTACATTACCGCAACTCAACCCAAATCGATTCTCTGCACTCCCCTACTCAATCAAGGCAAACTAGGTGGAATTCTCTACTTAGAAAATAATTTGGCGATCGGCGCATTTACCTCAGAAAGAGTCGAAACTTTAAAAATCATCGCCGCTCAAGCTGCGATCTCCATTGAAAATGCAACTCTCTACGAAAAATTAGAAGATTACAACCGAACTTTAGAGCAAAAAGTAGAAGATCGCACCGCACAATTAGCCCAAGCTAATGCAGAAATATTGGTTTTGAACGATCGGCTAAAAGTAGAAAACCTTCGCATGAGTGCCGAACTAGACGTAACCCGCCGCCTACAACAAATGATTTTGCCTCAACAGCAGGAATTAGAGTCAATAGAAGGGCTAGAAATTGCTGCATTCATGGAACCGGCTGATGAAGTTGGCGGCGACTACTACGACGTACTAAATCACGGCGGCAAAGCCACAATTGGCATCGGCGACGTGACAGGACACGGTTTAGAAAGCGGCGTGTTAATGATTATGGCGCAAACAGCAATTCGCACTTTGTTGGTTCACAATGAAACCGACCCAGTTAAATTATTGCAGACAGTCAACCAAACGCTTTTTGACAACGTAGAGCGCATGAATTGCGGTAAAAGTATGAGCCTTTCTTTGCTGGAATATCGGGGGGACAACATCCTGCGTTTGAGCGGACAGCACGAAGAGGTGATTGTCGTGCGTTCTAGGGGCGAAGTAGAGCGGATTGATACCATGGAGTTAGGCTTTCCCATCGCCTTGGAACCAGATATTGCCGATTTCATTGCTACTACTGAAATAGAGTTAAATTCCGGGGATGTTGTCGTACTCTACACAGATGGAATTACCGAAGCTTTTGATATGAATCAAAAGGAATACGGTATTGAGCCAATGATTGAACTTGTTGCCCTTAACAGGGAAAAGTCAGCAGCAGAAATCAAGCAAGCTATTATTGACGACGTGCGGCGATACATCGGGGAGCAAAAAGTATTTGATGACATTACTTTGGTAGTAATCAAACAGAAGTAAGTATGGGATAATTTAGTTGCGGCAGTGTCCGTACGCCCAAATAATCAAGAACACTTAATGAGAGATGTCAGTCTCACCCGATTAATTGTAGGGAAACGGCACTGCCGTGTCCTGATTGTGCGTAAGATGAATTCCGATGCAAGCGGATTTGATATAATTACTCATCTTGTAAGCATTTCTGCTTGATAATCCCTAGAACTTATTTCTGAATATTATCACCTAAATTTCGCGATCGCCAATAGTTTACAAACCAGATATCGGCACAAACTCGTAACCGTAACTCGTGCGATTTCCGGGTTTAACAGTTACTAATTGAACTGCGCGATTACGATCGCCCGAAGGTAAAAACCGAATCGGGCCGGATGCTCCATTTGCCGAAAAATCTGACGCCGATAAAGCTTGTTGAATGCCTGTACGAGTCGGAGTGCGCCCTAAACCGGCAATTAAGGCGATCGCCGCATCGTAGGCTAAAGCTGTGCGCCAACTTACTTCAGCATTCCAAAGTTGTTTGGATGTTTGGGGAAAGTTTAACTGCGGATCTGCGAGAATGTGCCAAGGAACTGCCAGCACCATATCTGTTGCTGCCGCGCCACCGATTTGCAGGACTTTAGCAGTATAAACGTCGTCTCCTGCGAGTAAAGGCAGGCGTTTGGCGTTTACTTGCACTACTTGCAAAGCTTGGTCGAGCGTGGCGGTATTGGCTGCTAACACAATCACTTCTGCTCCCTGGGCGATCGCGCTTTTAAAGCTGTCGGCCGCATTAAAATTACCCTTAGCAAAGTCAAATTCCGATACTACTTGTCCGCCATCTCCGTAAAGAGCAGTAGTGAATTCACTTTTTAAAGATTTGCTATAATTGCTAGCAGAATTGAAAAATACAGCAGCTTTTTTCTTTTGCAACTTTGTCAGCATATAGCGGGAAAGAGCATTCGCAGCAAATCGATCGCTCGGCACTGTCCTAAATATATTGCTGCCAATTCCTGAGAGTTGCACAGAGGTACTGATGGGAGAAATTGCTACTAATTGATTTTGCTGGTAAATCTTGCTGGCTGCTAGCGTTGCGTCAGAACTAAAGTGCCCGATCACTCCTAAAACTTTAGAGTTATTTGCGATCGCGCTGGCAATTTGCGAGGCAATCTCTGGGTTGTTGTCGTCGTTAGCAATTAGCACTTTTAATGGAGTACCGCTAATGCCACCGCTTTGGTTGATTTCATTTTGAGCTTGAGCGACGCCCCGCAGAATTTCTTGAGCACCATTGATATCGCTGCCAATGGGAACTGCGGCGGCAATTGTGTAGGATTTTCGATCGCCGATGCGGGCGTTGTTGAGGTAAATTAGTGCTTCTGGATCGTTGAGATTGGTTTTCAGCGAAGCTTGTAAGTCTGAAATAGCTGCGTTATAGTTGCCAGATGCGATCGCCGCTACAGCTTCTTGTTTTTTTGCTGTCGATCCCCCGGAAATTAACAGTTTGTTTCCCGCGCTCAAACGCTGCTCAATTGACTGTTCTGACTGCGGTGATTTATTAGATAACGCCTGATTATCGGGAGACAAACCTCCGAAATTCGTGCCGCTGCGGTTTGTCAGCCACCAAATGCCTGCACCCGCTAGCCCTAGGGTAATTAGGAGTGATAAGATGAGAACAGCAGTTTCGTTTTTTTGTGACATAATTTTACATCTTTAGATTTTTGAAATAACGAAGTCAGAAGAAATCAGGAAGGCACTCTCAAAGATTTTGACACGGATACACGGATTAATTATCGAGCGTTCTTTCTGATGTTGAAGTCAGAAGTCAGAAAAGCTACTCTACTTATATTTTGACATTTTTATTAAGTTATTTTAGACTAACGAGCTAGATGGCAATTTTAGATGATGTTGAATTTACATATCATAAAGATGGAAAAATTGTTTTTCCTTAATGATATCTTTAGGTTTTGCTCCAGGTTCAACAGCAAAGGAGCCTGTAACAGCAAGGACTTCGGTAAAATAATTAAAGTTTGTTGAAATTTATAAAAATAGCTGCAATACTTTGTAATGTAAAGAGGAAAGTTGAAAAATCTCTAAAGATAAACTAATTGAATGGCGAGGTCGCTAAGGTAGTATATATGACGGTTTGTCACAGAAAAAGAGTGTTAAGCTCGGCTAAGCTCAGTAAAAGTAAAAGCTCGCTATTTAATTAAGTTCGATCGATAACAAAGGCTAAGGTAAAGTTCATGGCAAACTCAGTTGTAAATCAGCCAACCGCAGCAGCAGGAGTGCAGTGGCAGCCAAAAGATATTATCCGCGGCCTAGTGTGGAAAATTGCGATCGCAACCTGGCTGTTAATGGCTGTAGGCAGCGCCACGCGAGTCATGAATGCGGGGCTCGCTTGCCCCGACTGGCCGCTGTGCTACGGTCAATTAATACCCGCAGCGCAAATGAATTTGCAGGTATTTCTGGAATGGTTCCACCGATTGGACGCTGCGGCAATTGGCTTGAGCGCGATCGCACTTTTAGGACTATCTTTGTTTTACCGCAGCCGCCTGCCAAAATGGCTGCCTTGGGCGAGCGCTGGGGCAGTATTTTTAATCGTTTTTCAAGGCGTATTGGGCGGCTTGACAGTAACACAACTGCTCAGATTTGACATCGTTACCGCTCACTTGGGAACAGCTTTACTGTTTTTTGGCGCCCTGCTAGTCATCGGTTTCATGCTGACTCCCTACGAAGCTACAGGAAATGTCGGCAAATTGGCTTGGGTAAGTTCGATCGCAGCATTGTTAGTTTACCTGCAAAGTTTGCTAGGAGCATTAGTAGGCTCTAGATGGGCACTGCACCAATGTTTGGACTCCTCAGAATTGTGCTCGGTGATGAACAGCCACATCGCCGGTATCGTACCAGCTACAGCAGCGACTTTAGCAGTAGCAGTCATGGCTTGGCGGCAGCCTGCACTGAGTCCAAACTTGCGAAAACTCGCTAATTGGGCGAGTGTTTGCCTAATTGCTCAATTAGTTCTGGGATTAGCAACTTTCCGGCTGCACCTTCAGGTAGAACCGCTGACAGTGGCCCACCAAGCAGTCGGTGCTGCTTTGCTGGGAACCCTGATAGCTTTTAGTGTTTTAGCTTGGCGCGATCGAGTTTTATCAGCTTGAGAGATAAGACTAAAGTAAGAGTCGGCGGGTTTATTAATCCTTGTAGCTACACCAAATATTTCTCGTAAAACCCGCCACTCCCACCTAATGACTAATGACGAATTCGCAAATAATTACTAACAGCTTACAACCGATGCAAGAAATTCTTACCAACGACCGCCCGCGCCTCCACGAAAACTTTTCGCAAGTCGTGAAAAGTTACTATCAACTAACAAAACCCAGAATTATTTTACTGCTGCTAATCACCACCTCAGCAGGAATGTGGATGGCGGCCAAAGGAGAAGTAGATCCGCTATTACTGGTATCAACTATTACCGGAGGCGCTTTAGCTTCTGCGTCGGCGAATACGATTAATTGTGTCTACGACAGCGACATCGATTATATTATGGAGCGCACCCGGTGGCGGCCGATTCCTTCCGGGCGTGTCAAGAAGCGGGATGCTTTGATATTTGCGATCGCCCTAGCTACAATATCCTTTACATTGCTCACAGTTGTTGCCAACTTATTAGCTGCATTGCTAGCAATGTCAGGCATCGTTTTCTATGTCCTAATTTACACCCACTGGCTGAAGCGTCACAGCGTGCAAAACATCGTCATCGGCGGTGCAGCAGGGGCGATTCCCCCGCTAGTTGGGTGGGCTGCGGTTACGGGAGATTTGAGTTGGGGTGCGTGGCTGCTGTTTGGGATTATATTCCTGTGGACACCGCCGCATTTTTGGGCATTAGCAATGATGATTCGCGAGGAATACAAGGAAGTAGGCGTCCCGATGTTACCCGTAATTGAGGGCGACGAAGCCACAGCCCGCCAAATTTGGATTTACACGCTATTGATGATTCCTGCAACTTTGCTGCTAGTTTATCCCCTGCATTTAGCGGGCGCGGTGTATGCGGGAACAGCTATTTTCCTGGGTGCTATTTTTGCCCAAAAAGCTTGGTTGCTGTTGCAGACTCCAGAGGATAAGACTGTTGCGCGATCGCTCTTTAAATACTCTATTCTGTACCTGATGCTATTGTGCGCTGGAATAGTGGTTGACAGTTTGCCTGTGACTCATAATTTTACTACTGCTGTTGTACAAAATGTGCAAACTTTGATTAGTGCAGTTGTAATGTAGTCTGCTTTTAGAGCCCCGACTTCTTTAAGAAGTCGGGGTTCTGAGTATTTAGCTATTTTTTAAGTATTTACCCAAAAACTCTAACTGGTTAACCATTTCCTCTGCTGTCTTATTAGCAGTTAGTTCCATAATGACTCTAACTTGCTCGCCGACGGAATAGTCTTGTGAGATCAGCGCAATGCCAGCATGAGATTCCTCTCTGCCAAGGAACTCAGTATGTAACTGACAGAAGTCTCCAATATTGTGACTGTACAGAACTCTGTTTTGAGTGGCAGCTAGCCGAAGTTGTTCTTCGTCGATTAATCCTTCTGTTTGAGTTTCGTTGACGGTGGTTACATCGACTTGACGTGCCCGTAATGCCCGTAGTAGGGATTGATCCTGGGAGTCTTCATCTAGGTAAAGCCTAATCTCACTCATGCTTCTTGACCAAAGTTGCTGTACAAAGCTTCAAGACGCTTGGCTTCTGCTGCTTGATTAATCAAATCAGTTTCAATTTCTGCGGTGTTGGCATGATAGTAAGTTAATGCAGCGTAGACTTCGGCGAGGGTGAGATGTCCGATGCGATCGCAAATATCTTCAGCATTCAATCCTCGCTTGTACCAGGTTACAATCCGGCGAACGGTAACGCCTTTACCGAGGATGTGGGGACATCCACCATGCAGTCCGGGAGTGCGTGTAATGAGCGTACCAATGTCAATAGATACTGCTGTGGTCATAAATTTTATCATTTTAACTATACTATACTCATAATAGATGAAAACCCATAGAGGCGCAGTGGTTATGAACTGGAAAGCACACATTCACTCAAATCCTAAAATTCTGCTTGGCAAGCCTGTAATTAAGGGGACACGAATATCAGTGGAGTTCGTTCTAGGGCTATTTTCAGAAGGTTGGACGCAGCAACAAATTCTAGAAAACTACCCAACGCTTAATGCTGAATCTCTACAAGCTGTGTTTGCTTTCGCGGCGGAGTGCCTCAAAGAAGACGTATTTTACACGCCTTTACTCTTTGCTGAGGCAAGTTAATGGGGTTTCTAGCAAATGAAAACTTTCCACCCAGTGACTTAACCATTTCGACAGATGAAACTACCCAACGGAGATAAGGCACTGCTTGGCGACAAGCTTGAGCGATACTCACTAAATATGCAGCATCCCAAAGGAAAAGATAAAGCCATCCTGTTTAGAAATCGATTGGGAATTACACTAGAAAACAAAACTATTTTAGAAGCCGCTATATTAGAATCTGCGGTCAATCAGGAGGCGGAAATTTACAAAACAGACAACTATGGAACCCAGTATGATATCAAATTTTTCATGACCACGGAAACCGGAAGCTCTTGGGTGCTGTCATGTTGGATGATTCGCACCGATGAAGACTTTCCCCGGCTAACTAATACCTATCCTGTCAATAAGTGAGGATACTGTGATGACATTACACGAGTATGATGTTGTTGCCTTGACCGAAGAAATTCACGCAATCCATAAAGCAACCTCTCAGCCAATTTTGCTGCGACCGGGACAAGTTGGCACTATTCTCATGAGCTTTGAGGATCGTGCTTATCTAGTAGATTTTGCGGATGCTCAAGGTAATACCTATGCAATGGAAACCATTCCCTCAGAGAAACTCATGGAACTCGTTTATGAGCCACTTCCTGCTTACGCCTAGCCTACGAATAATACTTTACAGAGTATTGAGTTGGAAGTGGCGATCGCAGAATTATATCGCGGTGTGAGTGTGGGGCGATAAATGAGGTAAGCTAGAGACAAAGGTTTCAAACAATTTTAACCCAGGCCACCATCCGTTGCTTATCTGTTTGACAGAATTACAGTGAACCCAAGACAATGTGGCGGTCGTCCCTGCATCCGGGGAATGCGGATTCGAGTCATCGATATCCTAGAGTTGCTGGCTGCGGGTGAGCAAATTTTTAAGTTTATCGAAGAATTTCCAGACTTGGAAATTGACTATATTAAAGCTACGCTTCTGTATGCAGTCCGCAAGCTCGATCGTCCTGTTTTAGCCGCATGACAATTTGGTTGAATTTTCATCGAACGGCAGCAATTGCTATGTGAATTAGTGCCACTTTTGGTGACATACATCAGCGATCGATCGGCGGTATTTTTCTCTTCTATTGGGTATTGTACCGCAACTGCGATACAATTATAAGTTCGACTGCTAGATTTTCGTAAACTCGTAATCAGTTGATATATTTCGGGAATGTCTGAAAAAACTCTGCTAAGTGAAATTGTTCATTGTCCCCATGCACGAGAGTGTCAAGAAGATCTTTCTGTTGAAAATCCATGTCGTAAAATTGTTGACTCTCAAAATGCAATTGGGTTAGAAAAATTTCAAGTGCCTGAACCTTGGAGTGGACAGATAGAGCAAGCACCCATTCTCTTCCTGAGTTCAAATCCATCAATTGGCTTTGATGAAGATTACCCAACTTGGGATTGGTCATGTAGCGAAGTACACGATTATTTCAATTACCGTTTTGGAGGAGGACGTAAGCACTGGATCGTTGATGGTACAAAATCCTTGCTAAAAGACGGGAAATATAGTCGCTCTACTCGATTTTGGGCAGCGGTTAGACAACGTGCGATTGAGCTACTTCAACGGAACGTTAGTCCAGGCATTGATTATGCGCTTACCGAGATAGTGCATTGTAAGTCTCGTGCCGAAACTGGTGTAGAAGAATCACAGGAGCAATGTGTGGAAGCCTACTTGTTGAGAGTTTTAGAACTAGCAAGAGCAAAAGTGATAGTGGTACTGGGGGCACGCGCAAAGCAAGTGATTCAAAGCCAATTCAAGATCTCTACAGCAAATTCAATATCCGAGTTCGTTGAGATAGGGAATCGTGAAAGATTTTTTGCTTTTCTCCCCCATCCAAATGCTCGGACCCACCGTTCTTTTGCTAAGTGTTTACAGGGTGATGAACTTGAAAAGTTACGCGCTTTTTTGCGGTAGCATCAAAATACGGCAAGAGATGCGCGCACTCGAACAACGCCAATGCACCCGACCGTCGAGATCCTGTCGGTGGCAGTCTGAGGTAATTTGCGGCGGGTGATTGGCAACGTTAGACCGCTAAATCCGAGTTGGGTAGTGGCTTGAATGTATCTATCAAATTCCAACTGACAGGTGAATGCCATGCAAGCCAAACTTCAAGAACCACTTTCTCCTGCTGATGCCGAAGTTATTTTGGGACGCTTGTCAGAAGGAATTCAAGCGGCTCTAATTGCGCGTGCTGCGGAAATTGAATATCCGATCGCAACTGTGATCGAAATGGCGATCGCCAATTTTCTCGACACAGAAGCATTAGGTTTCGTAGATTGCAAACCAGGAGGCGGGCAGTAAAATCGAGAAGTCCCAGGCGATGAAGTTTTTGATAAGGTGAAAGCCCGATCGCTAAAATGATGAATAGATGTTGCTGCCAAGATAACCATGACCACCATCACCCTCAACCTCTCTCCCGAACTCGAACAGCAGATCCGCACTGAAGCATCTCGACAGGGCGTTGAACCCGATCGCTACATCCTCAACGCCCTGCAAGAACGCCTCCAGCCTAGACTTCCAACCACCCAACCTACTGAAGCCGACTTGCTGCAACAAATTAACATCGGCTTTAGTGCACAAACCTGGGAAGAATACCATGCCCTCATCGCCAAGCGTCATGCCGAAACCCTGACTCCCGAAGAACACAAGCAACTGATCCAAATGAGCGATCGCCTTGAACAACTCAATGTTGCCCGCATTCAAGCCTTAATTCAACTTGCAACCTTCCGCAACCAACCTCTGACAGATCTGATGCAAACCCTTGGCATCAATCCTCAACCCGATATCGTTGATTATGTCTGAATCCCGCCTCACACAGCACCAACGACAATTCATTAAACAACGCGCCAATGGTTGCTGCGAGTATTGTCTCAGTCAAGCTAAATTCTCTCCAGATCCCTTCTCCATTGAACACATTATCCCTCGCTCCAAAGGTGGCACCAGTGATTTGGATAATCTGGCGATCGCTTGTCAAGGGTGCAACAATTTCAAATACAGTCATAGTGAGGCGATCGACCCCGTTACAGGTAGCTCTGTGCCACTTTATCATCCTCGACAGGATAACTGGAGCGAACACTTTACTTGGAGCAGCGATTCGACTCAAATGTTGGGTTTAACACCGACTGGACGCGCTACCATCGATCGGCTGCAACTCAACCGAGAAGGAGTAGTCAATCTTCGAGGAGTCCTGCATTCTATCGCTCTACATCCACCTCACAATGATTCGTAATTGAATTATCCGATCGCAGTTGCGATCGAAATGGCGATCGCCAGTTTTCTCGACACAGAAGCATTAGGTTTTGTAGACTGCACACCAGGACGCGGGCAGTAAAAGCGACAAGAGCTTTAAACCCCCGTTTTAGTCCGGGGATGAAAGGATATACAGCAGGCGATCATTACTTTAGGCAGACGCAGGAGTCGCGTCAGGAGAGATACATTTTAAATAATCGGTTGTTTTCATTACACAACCTCTTATTAGAAAAAGAGTTTCAGCAGTGAACTTAATATCTGTAGAGCGACTCAAAGCGCTGGTACAACAATCTGCTGTGTTGTGCGTCTCTATTTATATGCCAGTCGCTCAAGGAACAGAAACTCAACAAAATCCGATTCGGTTCAAAAATTTAATCAGAGAGGCTGAAGACAAAATAGTAGAGTACGGATTTGATAAGAAAGAAGCGGTGGAATTGCTAGAGCCAGTCCGAACAGAAGCAGCGATAAAATTTCTGCTGATTTGAAAGAAGCTGTTTCGGCTGCTTATTTTGGACGGGTCGATCGACTGTTTGTTGCTCTTGGCGTTCAGCAGTGGGGTACTTTTAATCCCGATACGAACGCGGTGCAAATCCACCCAGATGCAGAATTGGGCGACGAAGATTTGTTGAATGCGGCAGCAATTCAAACTATTCTCAACGGCGGAACTGTTTACGCGATGCCGCCGGAACAAGTGCCGGCCGAGGCGCCTTTAGCTGCTATTTTCCGCTATTAATTTACCAGGTTTAAACCAATGGAATCTAGTTCAATGACAAATTCCGACAAACAAAACCAAAGTAGCAGCGGCGATACCGAACGCTGGGCATCTTTAATTGGTGGCGGGGCGCTGGTGCTTTTTGGCTTGTCGCAGCGTTCTTTGAGAGGTGCTTTGCTGGCGGTTGCGGGCGGCGGTTTAGCTGCTCGCGGGCTGGGGGTTGTGGAGGGCTTGCAGTCGGCTGCAGATCCGAATCAAAGCATTAAAGTTGAAAAGACCGTAACGATCGACAAACCGGCGGATGAATTGTACCGTTTATGGCGCAATTTTGAAAATTTACCTCGGTTTATGAAGCATCTCAAACACGTTACGGTAATAGATCAAACACGTTCTCACTGGATTGCCAGCGCGCCGATGGGCAATAGTGTGGAATGGGATGCAGAGATTGTCCGCGAAGAAGAAAATCGCTTAATTGCGTGGGCGTCTGTTGAAGGATCTGATGTTGACAATTCTGGCTTTGTGCGCTTTCAACCGGCACCAGCGGGACGCGGTACAGAGGTAAAAGTTGTCATCGAATACAACCCTCCGGGCGGTGCAATTGGTGCTGGGGCTGCTAAACTATTTGGCGAAGCTCCCGAACAGCAAATTGCCAATGATTTACGTCGCTTTAAGCAGTTGATGGAAGCTGGGGAAATAGCGACTACGGAAGGTCAACCTTCGGGCCGCAAGTAATAAGTTAGATGGTGTCACCCGATCTAACCATCTTTGTTGTTTACCGGATTAACTGATGTCATCTCAAGTGGTTTTCGGAAATGCGGGCGCTGAAGGTGCAAGTCGGGGCGGTTGGTTTGCGGGTCACTTTATGACGCCTGAAGATGACCCGCGCTCAACTTCTGTTTTAGAAGTAAAATGGGGCACTCACCCCGCCGGAGATTGTAGGACTCAGTGGGCGGTAAATGCGGCAGCCACGACGCTTTCTATCCTGGTAAAAGGGCGGTTTCGCCTGCAATTTCCAGAGCAAGAAATCTTGCTGTCTCGCGAAGGAGATTATGCTCTCTGGCTGCCGGGAGTGCCTCATTATTGGTCTGCCGAGGAGGATTCGGTAATCGTGACTGTGCGGTGGCCTTCCCTGTCGGGAGATAGTTCTGGAGTTAAGAATTAACTTTAACTTCGGGAACTAAAACGCGGCCGCTATAACCTGCGCGCTGGTAGCGATCGATCGCCTCGGATGCGATCGCACCCGCTTTCCCACTCTCCACCAGCGCTACGCAAGCACCCCCAAAACCTCCGCCCGTCAGCCTTGCGCCGAAGACTCCGGGGATTGACTGCAAGATTGCCGCCAGCGTGTCTACTGCCGGCACCGAAACTTCGTAGTCGTCGCGCTGGCTGGCGTGGGAAGCATTCATTAACTCACCAAAACGCTCTGCTGGCAAAGATTTTACCGCTTCGAGCACGCGGTTGTTTTCAGTAACGACGTGCCGGGCTCGCTTTCTGAGGGGTTCGGGCAATACTTCGACAGCTTGGGGGTCGGCGATATCCCTGAGAGCTTTAACTCCCAATATGCGCGCGGATTCCTCACACTCGGCGCGCCGCTGGTTGTATCCGCTTCCTGCTGCGAGTTCGTGGCTTTCGCCACTGTCAATTATTAAAATTTCTGTGTTTGTGGGAAAAGGTATGGGGCGGCATTCGAGGCTGCGGGTGTCAATAAATAGCATGGTGTTGGTGTCTGCTAAACTCGACGCCATTTGATCCATGATGCCACAGTTCAAGCCGGCATACCGGATTTCGACTTGCTGTCCGATTTGAGCGAGCCGCACGTCGTCTAGGGGGAGGTTCAGCAGCGCGCGCAGTCCTCTGAGGGTGGCTATTTCTAAAGCGGCGCTGCTGGACAAACCGGCTCCGATCGGCACAGTCGAGGTAATGTAGAGATTTATTGGCGGTACTTTGTATCCTTCTTTTTCTAAAAGTCTGAGGCAGCCACAGATATAACTGACGAATTTTTGCGGTATTGTATCGTCGTCGGAATAATTTATGAGTTCGTCATATTCTGCTGAATAAAAATGGTGTCGATCGTCACTGCTGAAGCCGATTTGTACTGTTGTGCGCTGTGGAATCGCCGTTGGAAGTACAAATCCATCGTTGTAGTCTGTGTGTTCGCCCAGCAGGTTTACTCGACCGGGGGCGCTGGCTGTGGTTTTGGGTAATGTACCAAATACTCGTTGGAATTTCATTTTTGGGGAATTGGTAATTGGTTGTTGGTTATTTGTTATTGGTTATAGCAATCCTAAATCATTTGTAAATTTCTTACTCCCTCCCCTTATCAAGGGGAGGGTTGGGGTGGGGTAAAAAATTTACGACTCCTGCAAAAATTGCTATATTTGTTATTGGTTATTTGGAAAAACTGCTATCCCTGTCTCCGTGACTTAGGTGTTGTGCTGTTGGTAATTGGGAAGAAATAAATTTATTTTTTATCGTTTGTCCTTATTATAGTGCCCAAGTTTTTTGGTTAATTCAACCCCTGTTAACAAAAATAAACATCACCGTAGGTTGGTAAAAGATATTGAGCTGTGATAGAATGACAGGCTAAGATTTCTCCAAAAATTCAAAAAATGCGATCGACCCGACCCCGAAAACAGTTTGCTCAACATTGGCTCAAAAGCGAGAAAGCCTTAGATAAGATTGTGAAAGCAGCTTCTTTGGATCGCGATCGCGTCCTGGAAATTGGGCCGGGTACGGGGATTTTGACTCGGCGTTTGCTGCCTGCGGCTGAGTCTGTTGTTGCTGTGGAGATCGATCGAGATTTGTGTCTCAAGCTAGCCAAACAACTGGGCAAAACCGACAATTTTTTATTGCTGCAAGGCGACATCCTGGAAATGGACTTAGAAGCTGAATTAACGGCTTTTCCCAAATTCCAAAATCCCAATAAAGTTGTTGCCAATATCCCTTATAATATTACCGGCCCGATTCTGCAAAAACTGCTGGGAACAATCTCTGTTCCTGCGGCTAAACCCTTCGATGCGATCGTGCTGTTAGTGCAGAAAGAAGTGGCCCAAAGGCTTTACGCTAAACCGGGTTCGACAGCTTTTGGCGCGCTGTCAGTGCGGGTGCAGTATTTAGCAGAATGCGAGTTAATTTGCGATGTACCGTCTAAAGACTTTTTTCCGCCGCCAAAAGTCGATTCTGCCGTGGTGCGGCTGCTTCCCAGACAGATAGAAACTGCGGCGGTTAATCCGCGCTATTTGGAGAATTTAGTTAAGTTGGGATTTGGTAGCAAGCGCAAGATGCTGCGAAATAATTTGAAAGGGGCTGTGGATTTAGATAAACTCGTTCAAGTGCTAGAAGAGTTACAGATAAATCCTCAATCTCGCGCTGAAGATTTAAGCGTGGCTCAATGGGTCAATTTGAGTAATAATATTATGTGCGAGGTTTGAAGTTCAGGATTGTGTTAGATACCCAAATTATTAAATAATTCCGAGATATGGGTGTTTTTTTAAGTCAGGACTTTTCGCGGTGACTACTAACAGTTGCATTTAGGTTTTATGGGGATTCTTAAAGGTTTATTGCAGGCTCATCGGAATTTTTATAATAAATTCTGCACCTTTCCCCGGTGCAGAAATACAGTGCAATTCGCCTTTATGTCTTATTGTGATAATTTGATAGCCAATCGATAAACCCAATCCCGTGCCTTTACCTACTGGTTTAGTGGTAAAAAATGGATTAAATAACTGGTTCCTCGCCGATTCTGTTATTTCTGGCCCGTTGTTGCTAATTCTGATTTCTACGACTTCACTCTCTAAAATTTGAGTAGAAATTTTGATGAGGTGGCGATCAGCTTCATTGGCTGCAATCGACTCGCTGTGGCTGTCCTCTTCTAAAGCATCAATAGCATTAGCCAGGATATTCATAAACACTTGATTTAGCTGTCCGGGGTAGCACTTTATTCTGGGTAAATTGCCATATTCTTTGATAACTTGAATTTTCTCCAAACCCGGCTTAGCATTCAATCTGCTTTGCAAAATCATCAGTGTGCTGTCAATTCCTTCATGAATGTCGGCTACTTTCATTTCTGCTTCGTCATGGCGCGAAAAAACTCGCAGCGACTTGACAATACCGAGAATGCGCTCGGCCCCGTTTTTCATAGAAATTAATATTTTTGGTAGGTCATAGATAATAAAATCTAAATCTACCGACTGGAGTTTTTCTTTAAGTGTGGGTAGGGGATTCGGATACTGCTCTTGATAGATATTCACCAATTCTAGCAAACTATCGGCATACTCGCGAGCGTGAGTAACATTCGCGTAAATAAAGTTAATCGGATTGTTGATTTCATGAGCCACCCCAGCGACCAATTGCCCCAAAGATGACATTTTTTCGCTATGAATTAGCTTTGATTGAGCCTGCTTCAATTCAGACAAGGCTTGTTCGAGTTGTTGAGTTTGAGACTTTAACTCTGCGGTGCGTTCTTCAACTCGGATTTCTAATTCTTCTTTAGCTTTTTTTAGTGCAGCTTCGGCTAATTGGCGATCGACAATTTCCGATGCTAGGAGTCGGTTTGCCACTTCTAAATGTTGAGTTTGAGACTTTAACTCTGCGGTGCGTTCCTCAACTCGAATTTCTAATTCTTCTTTAGCTTTTTTTAGTGCAGCTTCGGCTAATTGGCGATCGACAATTTCAGCTTCTAGGAGTCGGTTGGCGGATTCTAACTGTGCGGGACTGGGAAGGGCTATGGCTTGAGGGATTAAGTCTACCAAAAGTATGGCTGTAGCAAATGACATAATGGCAGTAATTGCTTTCATTGTTCCTGAAAGCCAATATATAGGATGCCACAGCGTCCAGACTTCAAATATGTGAGTGATCCCGCAGGCGACGATAAAGCCTCCAAACATCGCAAAGATCCAATTAAAGGGCAAATCTTCGCGTTTGGAAATAAAATAAACCAATGTAATCGGGATGGAAAAATAGGCGAGTGCAATGATAGAATCTGAGGCAAGGTGAAGCCAGACTAACGGGGTATGCCAGAGATAGCAGTGGCCGTGAGGAATAAATGGCCCGGAACTAAAAAAAGTTTTCCACATTTCCTGCATAATATTTCCTTTGAGTTGTGAGAAAATGGACTCGGACTGGTGTCAATTAATTGCAACCAGGGGTTTCTTTCACCTGCGGCTTAATCACCTATGCGTTCATATTCTCTGTTAGCTTCAGCAAAAATCAATCTGTATTTGGAAATCATAGGCGATCGCCCCGACGGATTCCACGAACTGGCGATGGTACTTCAAAGCATAGATTTAGCCGATCGAATTGACTTGCGCGCGATCGGTACGGACACGATTCGCGTGCGCTGCGATCACCCGCAAGTCCCTCCTGATAAGAATAACCTGGCCTACCGGGCGGCGGATTTGTTGGCCAAGCAATTCCCCGATGCTTTGGCGAAATACGGCGGAGTCGAGATTGCCATTCACAAGCAGATTCCAGTGGCGGCGGGGCTTGCTGGCGGTTCGGCCAATGCGGCTGCGGTTTTAGTGGGGATGGATTTGCTGTGGCAATTGGGACTTACTCAGTCGGAGTTGCAAGAGTTGGGGGGAACCTTGGGTTCGGATGTGCCTTTTTGCATTGCTGGAGGTACGGCTTTGGCAACTGGTCGCGGAGATCAACTGTCGCCGCTGCCTGATTTGGGTGGCTTTTCTGTGGTGTTGGCGAAGTACCGCAATCTCAGTATTTCTACGGCATGGGCGTATCAAACTTATCGCCAGCAGTTCAGTAGTTCCTATTGTGCAGCGGCAGATTTGGAGTGCCGCCGGCAACGGCTGCATTCGGGCCCGATGGTGGGGGCGATCGCCCAAAAAGATCGATCGAAAATTGGTCAATTGCTGCACAACGATTTAGAAAAAGTTGCTTTGCCCGTTTACCCGCAGGTGTTGCAGTTGCGGGAGGCTTTTGAGTCGGCGGGGGTTTTGGGCACGATGATGTCGGGTTCCGGGCCGACGGTGTTTGCGCTGGCGGAGTCTCCAGAGCAGGCTCAGCAGGTTTTGGAACGGGTTAAGAGTGCGATCGCTTCTCCCGATTTGGATTTTTGGGTAGCACAGTTTAGCAATACTGGGATTCGGATTTTTTCGGAGGAAAATGATGTAAAAGCGCCGATTCCGAGGGTGTAACTCGAAGATGGTGCGATCGCGATCGGCCGTAAAACCTGTCTAACAGGCGAGGGTCAAGATGAATCTAACTTTTCGCAGAGTCTATTGAGATCGAAGAACTGATAATATGTCATGCAAGACCGATTTTAGTTTTGGTAAATTAACCAGAAATCTAAAATCTAAAATCTAAAATCTAAAATCGCCATGACTGATTTAACTAATCCAAATTCTACTTCTAAACCTCTGAGTTCGGCTGGAGAGGCAACCTCTGCATCTTCGACGCAGCCGACGATTTTGCGGTGCGTGATTGGTTCCCTGATCGCGGGCGGGTTTGCGGCGGCTTTGTACGCGCTAACTTTGTCGATCGTCCAAACTTTTGCTAATAAGCCCATTCATTCTGACAATGTAACGGCGATTAATATTGCGGGGGCTGTGCGAACTTTAGTCATGGGAATTGTGGCTTTGGGTGCGGGTGTTTTTGCTTTTGCGTCTTTGGGTTTGATGCTGCTGGCTTTGCAACTTTTGATTCAAAAGTTCGTGAAAAAACCCACAGGTTGAAGTCTACAGGTTGAAACAATGGGGCTACACAAACTCTCCTCCGCAAGGCAAAGACTGCATAGTAAGATCGAAGCAATGGAATTATTTACGATCGGACACTCCAATCTGAGTATTGAAGCGTTTGTTTTGCTGCTGCAACAACACGGGATTACGGCGGTTGCGGACGTGCGATCGCATCCTTTTAGCCGCTATTTACCTCATTTTAATAAATCCGAAATTACAGCTTCTCTGTCAAATGTCGGCATTCAATATGTTTTTTTAGGCCAAGAGTTGGGCGCGAGGCCGGAGGATTTAAGCTGTTACGATACTAGCGGTAAAGCGTTGTACGATCGCATAGCAGCAACTCCTCTATTTTCCGCAGGAATTCAGCGGTTGCTAAAAGGCGCAGCCAATTATAAAATCTGTTTAATGTGTGCGGAAAAAGACCCGATTACTTGTCACCGCACTATTTTAGTTTGCCACAAAGTCAGAGAGTTTAATTTACAAATTAATCACATTCTTTCAGATGGCTATTTAGAATCACACCAGCATTTAGAAGAAAGACTTTTGAGCAAGTTTAACAAAGTTAAAAAAAATAATGAGCCAATTCAGCTAAGCTTGTTTGAATTAGAGCCTCAAGTTAAACAGGAAATAGTAGATTTAAAAACAGCTTATTATCGTCACGGATTGGAAATCGCTTATGTCAGAAAAAAAACAATTAATTAATTTATCAAATATGCCTCTGATGGCGAATTTTGCTAACCCAAAATATTTAAATTCCTGCCCACAACACCTAATTTTTTAGGGTACAATGCGCCCATTACTGCTAGAAGTAGCGCGTCCAACGATTTTTCGCATAAGTCCTGAACAACTCTTGACATCGCATACATTTATAAATTAGGGTACAGCCCTCCGCGCCCACCCTATTTTTATAAATTTTGTTCGAGTTTTAACTCTGTTCATGCTATAATTCTGCGGGACTGTAGCAGGAAGGGGTGCTTTTTGATGAAAGCAGAATTTTATTTTGACTGTCACAAATATATTTGCAGTTTAGTTCAAGTTAATTTTGTCAAAGAATTAAAAATAAAAAATCATCAAGGTTTTGTTTTGGCTGTTAAGCAAGGACAAAAGATTGGACTTTTGGGAAAAAGTCGCCATAATGCTAAACAAGTTGATGTATCTAAGCCACATTTTTATAATGTAATCAAAGCGGCTATGAGCGCTTTGGAATTAGAAACTAAAAATGAGGTGATATTAGAGAGAAATCGAACTCTTGCTGATGCCGAAGAAATGATTCAGCAGCAAAACCGAGAAATTCGCGTTCTCAACGAACAGATTAGAATGCTTGGGACTAGGGTTGAGGAATTGTCAAGGGAAAAGCAGCAGTTATCAATGCAGCTAGTAGAAAAGCCAATCAGAGAAACTGAAATTAGTCAAGAAATTGATGATTTTCCGGCTTTCGAGGAAGATTTAGTGGCGGCGGAAATTGAGCAAGAGATTGGAGAAGTTGAAATTAATGAAAAAATCGAAGAGTTGTCGGTTGAAGCTTCTGACTTAGCGGTGCAGTTACTCGCAAATCAACAGAATTCGGAGGAGATTGAGGAAGAGGAAGAAATCAGCGGGGGCGATGTTGAAATTGTTGATTTAGAAATTATAGAACAAGTAGAAGAAAATCTCAAAAAAGTAGATGTTCAAGGAGGCGAAAGTGAAATCAAACGACTGCCTAAAAGACCTTCCAGCAGAAAAATGAGAAAGAAATCTTAATGCTTTAGTTATATAGCAATCCTCGCATCATTGGTGAATTTATTACGGACTCCCAGCGGGTTCGGGGAGGGTTGGGGTTGGGCAAAGACTCCTGCAAGGATTGCTATAGAATCGCTTTTAATCCATAAGAGCGCCCTTAAATACTGTTTGCAATACAAAGACCTATTCCCTGAATAATTGAGCAAAGCGCTTTAACACCTTCAGGACAGTGTACAACCCATCCTCGCTCCGCAGCGTGAAAGAATACGACTCCGCATACTTAGGTGTTCCTTGATTTGTCACTTTCAGGAAAATAAAATCAATCCCATTTGTGACAAATCCCAAAGCAGGTTTGTCAGGATGAGGATTTCCCAGCATATATGCTAAAGCTTGCGGAATTCCGGCTTCTAGCGAGTATTGTGCCTTCTTTGCCTCAATTACCAATACCCAAAAATCTGGGGTAAATACCAGTAAATCAAGCCGTCCTCTGACAATTGTTCCCTCATCTTCAGATTCAATTATCACCTCTTTTTCAGCACTTAAGTAAAAGGGAGCGCGATAAAAACCTGCTAGTCTTAGCAGGGGAGCAAGCACAACCAACTTGACGACAGGTTCTAAGATTTCATACTCGGACAAGTGAATGTAGTCACCCTTGACTTCATCTAGAGTTTGCTTTTCCAAGTCTGTCAGTTCTGGTAAATCGTCTTGCCACTCGCGAAAAAACTGAGCATCGTCAGTGCGCTGCAATCTAAACTTTTCTATTAAGTCGCGCCTCTTGACATTTTGGGCTTGAATTGTTTCCACCATGATTTTATCTCCTTGCTTTTTATTTAATTATATAAATTTGCAGGTTCATCTTTCGATTCCTCTCTTTTGCTTATGCAAGCCAACAATGTAAAACACTATTAGCCTAGCATAATCAGACCCAATTTTTCTCATTTATCAAGTAGTGCGGTATCTAGAATCTATCTACCGACATGAGGAAAGCTACAGGCATACAAATATAAACATTTTCTCCCATTTTTTCGGTGAGCAATAACCCAAATAATTCGTCAAATTCATTGACATCTGCTAAGATATTATCAAAATTTTCTAAAAGTTAGTCCGGGTAAATGCAGTAGATTCCTCCTTCATATTCATAATGTTTTTATTCGTCAGCAAAGAATTGTGACGGTTGGAGTTCTGCCATCAGATAATCTAGCTTGTGAAACTCTGCTTCCAAAATTATCGCGGCGATATCTTCCCCGTCTTGCTGTAAGAGAATTCGATCGCCCTTTAACATCACTCGTTTAATTATTTCGATCGCATTTTCGCCAAAGTCCTCAACAGTTAAGCGAAAAAATACCTCACAACTCGCCCGTTTTTCCCCCCGCAGCCTCACCCACAACAGAATTTTGACAATTATCCGGGGCGATCGGTAAAATTACAGGTACGATCGAACTATTGTCAGCAGTATTAAATCCTTCAGTAATTAGTCGTTCCCCAACAGTCACATAATTGTTGACAATATTGCACAATAGATAAAATTGTAAATATATAGCACCGGCGTTTTTTTGACCGCTTATGAATAGCAGATTCCTCGATCGACTTCACCACCCCTCACGCCCCATCATCGTCTTCGACGGCGCGATGGGAACCAACCTGCAAGTCCAAAACCTCACCGCAGAAGACTTCGGCGGCAAAGAATACGAAGGCTGCAACGAATATCTCGTCCACACCAAACCCGAAGCCGTCGCCAACGTGCACCGGGGATTCCTCGAAGCAGGGGCCGATGTCATCGAAACAGACACCTTTGGCGCGGCTTCCATCGTTCTCGCCGAGTACGATTTGGCAGACAAAGCATATTATCTCAACAAAACTGCCGCCGAACTCGCCAAGGGTATCGCCGCCGAATTTTCCACGCCAGAAAAACCTAGATTTGTCGCAGGATCGATCGGGCCAGGCACCAAATTGCCAACATTAGGGCACATCGATTTTGACACACTCACCGCCGCTTTTGCCGAACAAGCAGAAGGACTTTATGACGGCGGCGTTGACTTATTTATTGTCGAAACTTGTCAAGATGTGCTGCAAATTAAATCAGCATTAAATGCCATTGAAGAAGTATTTAAGAAAAAAGGTGCGCGCATTCCGTTAATGGTATCAGTCACAATGGAAGCCACCGGCACAATGTTAGTCGGTTCCGACATTAGCGCCGCCCTAGCCATTTTGCAGCCGTACCCGATCGACATTTTAGGCCTCAACTGCGCCACCGGGCCCGATCGCATGGCCGAACACGTCAAATACCTTTCCGAACATTCGCCCTTCGTCGTTTCCTGCGTTCCCAACGCCGGTTTACCCGAAAACATCGGCGGTCACGCGCACTACAAACTCACGCCAATAGAATTAAAAATGGCCTTGATGCGCTTTGTCGAAGACTTAGGCGTGCAAGTCATCGGTGGCTGCTGCGGCACCCGCTACGATCACATCCGCGAACTATCAGAAATTGGCAAAACTCTTAAACCCAAAATCCGCGAAATTACTTGGGAACCATCCGCCGCCTCAATTTATAGCGCCCAACCCTACGAACAAGAGAATTCCTTCTTAATTGTCGGCGAAAGACTCAACGCCAGCGGTTCCAAAAAATGCCGCGATTTGCTAAACGCCGAAGACTGGGACGGTTTAGTAGCAATGGCCAGGGAACAAGTGCGAGAAGGCGCGCACATTCTCGATGTCAACGTTGATTATGTCGGCCGCGACGGCGTGCGCGACATGAAAGAATTAGTTTCCCGCGTTGTGACTAATGCCACTCTCCCTTTAATGCTGGATTCCACAGAATGGGAAAAGATGGAAGCCGGCTTAAAAGTTGCGGGCGGCAAATGCTTGTTGAATTCCACTAACTACGAAGACGGAGAACCGCGTTTTTATCAAGTTTTGGAGTTGGCGAAAAAATACGGCGCGGGCATAGTTATCGGGACAATTGACGAAGACGGGATGGCCAGAACTGCTGACCAAAAATTTGCGATCGCCCAACGCGCCTATAACGCCGCCGTCGCCTACGGAATTCCCGCCGAGGAAATCTTCTTTGACACCCTAGCATTGCCAATTTCTACCGGGATTGAAGAAGACAGAAAAAACGGCAAAGCTACCATCGAATCCATCCGTCGCATCCGCCAAGAATTGCCTGGATGTCACGTAATTTTAGGAGTTTCTAACATTTCCTTCGGTTTGAATCCGGCGGCGCGGCAAGTTTTGAATTCCATGTTTTTGCACGAAGCAATGCAAGCGGGGATGGACTCGGCAATTGTCAGCGCTAATAAGATTTTGCCCCTGGCCAAAATCGACCCCAAACACCAAGAAATCTGCCGTAAACTCATTTACGACGAACGCGAGTTTGACGGCGATATTTGCGTTTACGACCCCTTGGGCGACCTGACAACGGTGTTTGCGGGCAAAACTACCAAGCGCGATCGTACAGAAGACGCAAGCCTCCCGGTAGAAGAACGTCTTAAGCAGCACATCATCGACGGCGAACGCATTGGGATCGACATCCAACTCGCCAAAGCATTAGAAACCTATCCGCCCCTCCACATTATCAATACTTTCCTATTAGACGGGATGAAAGTAGTCGGAGAATTGTTCGGTTCTGGACAAATGCAACTGCCATTTGTATTGCAGTCAGCAGAAACAATGAAAGCGGCAGTTGCCTATTTAGAACCGTACATGGAAAAGTCCGAATCCGGCGACAACGCCAAAGGAACATTCATCATCGCTACTGTCAAAGGCGACGTTCACGACATCGGCAAAAACTTAGTTGATATTATCCTATCAAACAACGGCTACCGAGTGATTAACTTGGGTATTAAACAGTCGGTTGACAATATCATCGAAGCCTACGAAAAGCACAAAGCCGACTGTATTGCCATGAGTGGCTTGTTGGTAAAATCCACCGCGTTCATGAAAGAAAATCTGGAAGTCTTTAACCAGAAAGGAATTACCGTTCCGGTAATTTTGGGCGGCGCAGCTTTGACTCCCAAGTTTGTACATGAAGACTGTCAAAATACCTACAAAGGTAAAGTCGTTTATGGCAAAGATGCGTTTTCCGACTTGCACTTTATGGACAAACTCATGCCAGCAAAATCGGCGGGTAAATGGGAAGATTTGCAAGGATTTTTAGATGAAATAGGGCATGATAATGGGGCGGTTAAAGAAGCTAAAACTTCGGCAGAAACTTCTGTAGAAGATGCGAAGAAAGCAGACACTCCTGTGGTGATAGATACCAGGCGATCCGAAGCAGTTGCAGCAGATATCGATCGCCCGAATCCTCCTTTCTGGGGAACGAAACTCTTGCAGGGAGAAGACATCCCCTTTGAAGAGATTTTCTGGCACTTAGATTTGCAAGCCTTAGTTGCCGGTCAGTGGCAGTTCCGCAAGCCAAAAGACCAATCGCGGGAAGAATACGACGCTTTCTTAGCTGAGACAGTTTATCCGAAATTGGAGGAATGGAAACACAAAATAATCACTGAGAAGCTGTTGCATCCCCAAGCCATTTACGGGTATTTTCCCTGTCAAGCTGAAGGCAATTCTTTGTATGTGTATCAGCCCGAAATCATGGATGGCGGGCAAGATGTATCGACACCCGCTGCAACATTGACATTTCCCCGCCAAAAATCGGCGCGACGGCTGTGCATTGCCGACTTCTTTGCGCCTAAAGAATCGGGTAAAATCGATGTATTTCCGATGCAAGTAGCGACAGTGGGAGAAATTGCTACAGAGTACGCGCAAAAGCTATTTGCTAACAATCAATATACCGACTATCTCTACTTTCACGGGTTAGCGGTACAGACAGCGGAAGCAATAGCAGAATGGACTCACGCGCGAATTCGTCGCGAATTGGGATTTGGTAGCGAAGAACCGGACAACATTCGCGATATGCTAGCGCAAAGATATCGCGGTTCGCGGTACAGTTTCGGCTATCCTGCTTGTCCGAATATGGCGGATCAGTACAAGCAACTGGAATTGTTAAAGTGCGATCGTATCAACCTCTACATGGATGAAAGCGAACAACTGTATCCGGAACAATCAACAACCGCAATTATCACCTATCACCCAGCAGCCAAATACTTCAGCGCTTAATTTATAGGGTGCGCCTCGCACTTCTTTCTCTCGTTTTTCTCGTTATTATACTCGTTCCCCGGTAGAACCTGGGAACGAGAAACCAAATTAAACCAACAAAAAAGCACCTTAAAAAAAGTGCCTTAATGAAGATGAACTTTCCGTGTCTGACGAAACTTTTACGAGTGATGCCGGTGAGTGCGCGCCCCGGCAGATGCTCCTACCATCGCAGCAACTAAACCCAATAGCGAGCCGAACAAAAATGACCAACCAGCTTTCGCAGCATTACCAGCAATATTGCGAGTATCCTGAGCAGATACGTTAGGTGCTCGGTTCGGCAAATCCACCCCGCCCTGCTGCGCTTGATTAATTGCTTCTCCCGCATTCGCAGCTATGACGCCAAAAGTACCAGCCACGCCATTTGCTAACAGCCAAGAGCCAATTGTTAAGGTAGTTGCCCACAAAATTGCTCCATTTAAAAGCGCTGTGTTGCGGTTCATCGGGCCGCAAGCGCGAGCAGTTACCCAACCACCAACGCCCAAGCTAATTAACAAACTAATAATTGACCAAATTCCGACGCCGGTACCCACGTCCCCTGAAATACTGCGCGGAGCTCCTGAATTAGCAATGTTGCTCAAGCCGATCGCAGCGCCCAATGCACTTAACACCAGTTGTGTGCCGATCGCAATTACCAAACCAGAAAAAATCGGGCCCCAACGTACTCGATCATGGTATTCCATCACTGAATTTACGACCACGGGTTCGGTACCAACGTTATCTACAGGTCTATTTACGTATGACATAGGTTTTTTTTTCCTCTGAGAGTTGCTTTAATTTTTAACAATCTTTCACCTTAAGCATTTATTGTGGCTGAGATTGATAAAAACTATATCTGCCTGGGGAAATAACCAGTATCTATGTCTGAAGAAAGAAACGAAAAAGTCATCCGCCCCCAGCCACCCGCTATTAGCTAATGACTGATGACTGATGACTGATGACTGATAACTATTTTATCCCGTTGGAAAAGTTCCCGGATGTATACAGGAAATGCGGACGTATACAGAAAATACAGCTTAACGCAATCTTACAGCCGTTCCAACGGCAGTAATCAGCAGCAAAGCCCCGCTCGAGTCTACATTAATCGTGCCGGTGTCAACTTCCACCCCGATTACCGCATTGGCGCCCAGGCGCTGGGCCCGTTTTTCCAGTTCCGCCAGGGCATCTCGCTGTCCCTTGAGAAACACTTCCTCGTAACTGCCGGTGCGCCCGCCGATGATGTCGCGAATGCCCGCGAAGAAATCTCGCAGGGCGTTGGTGCCGTAGACAACCTCAGCAGTTACAATCCCCAGGTAAGATTGAATTTCTGCTCCTTGGATGATATCAGTTGTTGTTACAATCATCAGTTGGCCTCAATCGCGAAAATTTTGAGTGAGTCTTGTTCTGTAGATTTACTACATCTCGCCGCTCAAAGATTCCTGGTAAACCATAAGTTGTCAGCTTGGCAAGCTGACAGCAACTCGCTCTTTCATTCCACACACTCTTTGAAACAAATGGCCGTGCACAAACAAAGTCTCTTGGTATTCAGTACGCTGTTAGTAGCAGGGTTCGCTGTCGCAGCGCCGCAGATAGCGCTCTCAGCAGAAACATCAGTTCAAGTCAACCCTCAAAATAATTCAAATTTAGATGCTCTGCTGCGACAAGGGCGCGAGTTTGTAGATTTAGGAGACTACAGTAAGGCGATCGCCATTTATCAGGAAGCGGCGCGTTTAGATACAGAAAACCCGCGCATTTTTTCTGGTATTGGCTATTTAGAAGCGCGTCAAGGCAACTATCAAGCCTCAGTGGAATTTTACCAACAGGCGATCGGTCTAGAACCGAACAATGCTGACTTCCAATACGCCTTAGGATATGCTATGGCAAATTTGCAAAACTATCCCGCAGCAGCCACAGCTTACCGCCGCGCCGCTGTGCTCGATCGCAAAAATGTCAATGCCCGGATCGGTCTGGGAGTGGTACTCTTTCAGCAAAAAGATTACAGCGGTTCTTTTAAAGCATATCAAGAGGCGATCGCCCTCGATCCAAAAAGTTGGCAAGCTTATTCTTCAATGGGTTTAGTATTGATCCAGCAGGGAAATTTTGCCAGTGCTGTCACCGTGCTCCAAGAAGCAGCCGAACTCGCTCCCAAACAAGCGGGTGTCCAGTTAAAATTAGGCACTGCTTTGCTGCGTGCCGGCTATACTTCCGAAGGACTAGCAGCTTTTGAAGAAGCTGCCAAATTGGAGCCCCGCAATCCAGAAGTGCAGCTAGAAATTGGCGCACTTCTCCAGACACAAAAGGATTTCGACGGAGCGCTGGTAGCTTATCAGCGGGCTCTTGCGGTGCGACCAAATTTAGTGGAAGCACACGCAGGAATTGGGGAAATTCAACTGGAAAAACAAGATTTTTTAGGAGCGATTGCCACTTTTAAGCGAGTGATTGGGCTCGATCCAGACCGGGCAGAAGCTTATTACAATATGGGTACGGCACTCCAAGCGCGCGATCGCAAATCCGAAGCAATTGAAGCTTTTCAACAAGCGCTCGACACTTACCGCCAGCAAGGCAACAATGATGGTGCACAAAAAGCTGAGGCGGCGCTCCAGCAACTAAAATAATATGTCTCAATGTACTAATAGGTAATTGACTAGCAGTTTTGAGTGTGGAGTAAGTAAGTTTCGTTTCCTAGGGCTTAACTCCTTCCAATCGCAGTGTTTCAAGGAAAAAAGCCATCTCAAAACTGTTTCTATTACCTATTCCCTATACCCCCTTTCCTCTTCCTTGTTCCTTGTTACTTCTTTGCTTAATTTTTTAAGTGTATGCAGATAAATGTGGCTAAATAGAGTATAATATTTGCGCTATTTGAGAAAGGCGCTCGCTCTGTAAGTTTAAGAAGAAATAAAGGCGATCGCACAACAGCATTTTGTCAAAGCTCCCTCTTTTGTAAGATGCTAAAAGGGCTTACTGACAATGAATCTATTTCTATTGGTAGAGACAGCCAACTTGTTAACATTTGTAAAATAAGCAAAATATCCTATCCCCAGAGCTTCATCTATGCAAACGTATGATGTCATTATCATAGGCGCAGGTCACAACGGACTCGTCTGTGCGTCTTATCTGCTGAAAGCTGGATATACTGTCCTCTTGTTAGAAAAACGTTCAGTTCCCGGCGGCGCGGCAACTACTGAAGCTGCCATTCCCGAATTACCGGATTTTAAATTCAACCTTTGCGCGATCGACCACGAATTTATCCATTTAGGGCCAGTTGTAGAAGAATTAGAACTGGAAAAACACGGTTTAGAATATCTTTTCTGCGATCCAGTTGCCTTTTGTCCGCATCCCGACGGCAAATATTTCTTAGCGCACAAATCTGTAGAAAAAACTTGTGCTGAAATTGCCCGCTACAACGAGCGCGATGCTAAAAAATATGCCGAATATACAGACTTTTGGCAGCGGGCTTTAGGTGCAATGGTTCCGATGTTTAATGCGCCACCAAAATCCATCATAGATATTCTGGGCAACTACGATATTTCCAAGATCAAAGATTTATTGTCAGTCATCGGTTCCCCCGACAAAACGCTGGACTTTATTCGCACAATGCTCACCAGCGCTGAAGACATTGTTAACGAGTGGTTTGACGAGGAATTTATCAAAGCACCCCTAGCAAGATTCGCCTCGGAACTCGGCGCGCCTCCTTCGCAAAAAACCCTGGCTGTAGGCGCAATTATGCTGGCAATGAGACACAATCCTGGCATGGCAAGACCGCGCGGAGGGACGGGTGCATTAGTGCAAGCACTGCTTAGTGTAGTGAAAAGTTACTCTGGTGTGGTACTTACCGACCAGCACGTCGAGAAAATATTAATTGATGACGGTCGCGCTGTGGGAGTTCGAGTTGCCGGCGGCACGGAGTACCGCGCTACAAAAGGTGTCATTTCTAATATTGATGCTAAGCGCTTGTTTCTGCACTTAATGGATTCCAGCGATGTTGACAGTGCCGACCCGGATTTGCGGGAAAGATTGGAGCGCAAAATTGTTAACAACAACGAGACTATTCTCAAAATAGACTTAGCTCTCAATGAAGCGCCTAGATTCGAGCGCTGGAATCATCGGGACGAATATTTAATCGGTTCTGTGTTGATTGCAGACTCGGTGAGACACGTTGAAATTTCTCACAGCGACCCTTCAATCGGCAGAATCCCCGACTCTGACCCCTCGATGTATGTAGTGTTTCCGACGGTACTAGACCCGTCAATGGCTCCCCCCGGACATCATACGGCTTGGATTGAATTTTTTGCTCCTTACATGATCGAAAATGCTGAAGGAACCGGCCAGCACGGTACGGGTTGGACGGATGAGCTGAAAAACAAAGTTGCCGATCGCTGCATTGATAAATTAGCAGAATATGCACCTAATATCAAGAATTCCATTATCGGCCGCCGCGTGGAAAGTCCGGCGGAATTGGGAGAGCGTTTGGGGGCTTTGAAGGGGAATTATTACCACGTTGATATGACGCTGGATCAGATGATATTTTTCCGTCCTTTGCCGGAGTTGGCGAATTACAAAACGCCGATCGACGGTTTGTTTCTGACGGGGGCGGGAACGCATCCGGGCGGAGCGATTTCGGGGATGCCGGGACGCAATACGGCTCGCGTTTTCATGCACTCGCAGCAGCCTTTCGCGCAGACTTTGGCAGATGCGGCTAATACTCTGAAAGCGAAGGGTAAGTCGGTATTTCGGAGTAATGAGAAGTAAGATTTTTTAAACCGCAGATGAACGCAAATAAACGCAGATGAATCACATCTGCGTTTGTTTGTATTCATTTATCAGTCTGTGAGTACGAGAATTTTTTCTGGTTGATTCCCGGTGAAGGGAAAACGATTGGCGATCGCCCTCAATACCCTTTCTAAATCGGGAGCATCTTTCGCCAATGTTGGCTGCTCCTCCCGTTCGGTCAAATCTGTTAAAATATTCAGGATGAGCATTGCTAAATGTTCATCAGCATTATCCAACAAACTCAATAGCTTCTCGATATCTTCTTTCGCCCCCAACCAGTACCTCGCTCCCAGCAATTCAGCTTTTACTGATAAAGGAAGCTCTAATTTTAGATACTCTTCAAGTTTTGGCAATAGCTGCGGCGTACCTAAAAGCCCGATCGAATTAGCAGCATACCCTCTAACTGCTTTATCTTCATCAACATCAAGCAGTGAAAGCTCCAGAGTTTCTATAGCTGATGGTTCTTCTAAATATCCAAGAGTTTCTGCTGCTGATGCGCGAACCAGTGCTGAAGGGTCATGTCTGAGAATATATTCTATCGGTACAACCGCAGGACTATAACCAAGTTCTCCCAATGCCTCAACTGTTTCAGACCTAACCAGTTCTTCAGGATCGTTTAGCAAAGGCATTAATGCAATGCCAACTGTCTCCACTTCCTCTGAACCCAGATAACCTAATGCCTCGGCTGCATCGGCTCTAATTGATTCATCGGCGGATTTTAGCAATCTTAATATCTTCGGTACAGCCTCATAAACTTCTGCATCTACAAGCTGTATCAATGCTTCTGTTTGCAGGGTATAATCATCTGAATCGCAATAATCTAGCAGTGTTTCAGTTGTCAGCTTATCCATAATTTTTGCACCTCCCTAAATTTTAGTGCTTCCAGCCTAGGTTATTTTCACACTTAGTCAGTTAAATTGAATGGCATTACGCAAGTATCAAAATGACTAAGTGTGAGTGATTCGACCTCCCCCAAAACTCTCTGAATTTCGTGGTACTACACTAATTGCAGACTAATTTTGGGCGATCTTTCTTTGAGCAGCTTACCTTTTGGTCTTCTTCTTTTTGCCGCTGGCTCGGCTATGTCTGTCACCAAATAATTTCTGGGTGCTTTTAATTTTTTCCATTTTTTCTTTATCTTTATCGCGTTTAGCTTGCTGTTTCAATATTTCGAGTGCTTCAGGCCTATTTGAGGCTTTTTTTTCTTCGATTAGTTGCTTAGCTTCTTCTACAATACCTGTATCAGCTACATTACCTTCTGTTGTCATAGTGTTGGATTTTTGGTTTATTATACTTGTGTCATAGTGTTGGATTTTTGGTTTATTATAAGGGAGTATTAAAAATATTAGGGGCTGTTCATATTCTTATAGTCTAGCTCAGGCATGGAACCTTGTCAATACTTGGGTGGGGCTTTATTGAACTTGTCTGCAATTAGTTTGATGTATTGGTTTTCCCCGCCCCTCTGGGGTTATGGACAGTGGTGCAAGATATGAGTTATCACAAATTCATCCTTTGTGCAGATGCAAGTTATGCGTGAAAATATAGAAACTCAGATTAGCGTTACCCTTTTTTTAGCGATGGCAAACCGAGTTTTGATTGTCGGGGGCCGAGGACGAATTGGCAGCAGCGTTGCCCAAGACCTTGTTACCCATACCGACGCAGAAATTACCGTTACCGGACGCAACTCTGAAGCCTCTATTGGGCCGGGATTGCCGCCGGATCGGGTGCAGTACCAAACTTTTGATTTAGCGGACAGTGCAGCCCTGCAAAAAGCAGTTTCAGAGTCTAATCTTGTCGTTCACTGTGCGGGACCTTTTCACTACCGAGACGCCGGCGTGCTGAAAACTTGCATCGAAGCAGGTGTTAATTATACTGATGTCAGCGACAGCCGCAGTTTTACTCGCAGAGCTTTAGAATTGCGCGAAACTGCTAAAAATGCTGGGGTTACTGCTATTATTAATACGGGCATTTTCCCCGGCGTGTCTAATAGCATGGTGCGCCGAGATGTGGAACAATTAGATGAAGCAGAACACATCCATTTGAGTTATGTTGTCGGAGGTTCTGGCGGCGCTGGCGTTACCGTCATGAGAACTACTTTTTTAGGTTTGCAAATCCCTTTTGAGGTTTGGGAAGAGCGCAAGTGGCACCAAGTAAAACCCTACAGCAATCGCGAAACAATTGAATTTCCAGCACCCTACGGCAAAACAGGGGTTTACTGGTTCGATATGCCGGAAGCAATTACTTTGCCCGAAACTTTCGCCGTCAAATCAGTTGTGACTAAATTCGGTACGTCTCCCGACCTTTACAATCACCTTACCTGGTTTGTTGCTAAGTATTGGCCCGCTAGCTGGCTCCAAAATAACTCCGTGATTGAATTTCTCTCCTACGTCAGTTACGGGATGACCAGTGTTAGTAATAGTTTTAGTGGGGTTGGTGTAGCAGTGCGATCGCAAGTGACTGGTTTCAAAAACGGCAAACCGGCTAAAGTTTGCTCGACAGCGGTACACCCCAATGCTGCCGTCGCTACTGGCATTGGTACTGGCAGCATTGCTCAATTAATGTTAGAAGGTAAACTGGAAAAACCCGGCGTTTGGTCGGTAGAGCAAGCTCTTTCTACTGAACTATTTGAACAAGCGATGCAGAACAGAAACCTAGACATAGAGCAGGTTATTTTGTAGTTACTTAGGTTATTTATAGCAATTTCAAATGTTGGGAAATGTGATTTTTGCCCGAACTGCAAGGACGCGAAAGACGCGCCGAAAAAGAAGACTCAGGGGCTTCGTAATTGATGGGAAAACCCCTATCTAGGGTTTTTTGCAGGAATTGCGATCGCCTCTCATAGGAGATGAGTTCCGCTTGTCTAATTAATCTATCTTTTGGTAGAAGTAATAGTAACAAGCAGGCGCTTAAGATATGAGACATCACGAGAAACATCCCTTTTGGCTCGCTCTAGATGCGGTAGCTGCGACAAAGATTGCGCTTGAACCAAGGTTTTCAATGTGCGATCGCAGTGAAGGGGCGACAAACACCATAATTTTTGCGGAAAAATACGAGGAGAAGTTGATATGAAGCGGGTTTTAAAATCTCTCGGACAAACATTGATTCAAAGCATTTTGCTGGTCTGTACGCTGGCTTTCATTAGTCTGGTAGGTCTAGCGGTAGTACCCACTCAGGGTGCTTACGCAGGTCAAGACAGGACTGAGGCGCCGCCGGAAGCTAAAATTACTGACCCCGCAGAAAGGTTCGAGGATCTCAATCCCCAAGCAGCTTACGAAGATATAGTCAAAACTGCTCAAAATCCTGCAAAGGTCGAGAAAGTTTACGACGAAAGCTTAAAAGAGTACAAGGGAGAACACCCGCAAGAAGGCATAGTTCAAAAAGCTGAAGAGTTGATCGAAAAGGTCACGGGCAACTAATAAATCAACAGATTTCTATCTAACTCAAGTTGCTGGTAAATACAGAGTTTCCGTGAGTAGACTATTGAGCCGAGCTCAGGACTCACTTGAACATAACGCGGTAAGGTGCGAAATGCGTACCTTACCGCGTTATAGTTAGGGTGTAAAACCACTTTTGGCGTTCAAAACGGTTTTGTCCTTCCCCTTCTTTTTAAGGTAGCAGGTTCATCCTTAAGGCAGATGAATAGAGATGAATTTAAAAGGTACATTTAATAAGAGTTAGAGTTAGATAAAAGGAAAAAAATATCATGAGCGATGAGAAAAAAACGGTACATGAACCTGATGCTAACATCGACCCGCTGTCCGGGGAAACAGGGGCTCATCCAGTGGCAACCGGTATCGGTGCTGCGAGTGCAGGTGCTGCGGGTGCTGCGATAGGCGGCGCGATTGGCGGGCCTGTGGGAGCAGTTGTGGGAGCAGTTGTGGGCGCGTTTAGCGGCGGTTTGGCCGGCAAGGGTGTGGGCGAGGCGATCGACCCCACGGTAGAAGATGCTTACTGGCAAAGCAACTACAGTTCCCGTCCTTACGTGGACACGAGCGCAACTTACGAAGACTATCAGCCTGCGTACCGCACCGGTTATGAGGGATACACCCGCTATGGCAATACTGGTAAGAGCTTCAACGAGATTGAACCCGATTTGCAGCGCGACTACGAAACAAATCGCGGTAAATCTAATGTGACTTGGGACAAAGCGAAGCACGCCACGCGCGACGCTTGGGCTCGGGTGGAACGCCCTGTACCGGGCGACAGTGCCAAAGACGCCCGCTAAGGGCTTACGCCCAGTATTTCTCAGTCTTGGGCGCGCACAAATTCCAGCGTTCCGGCTTTGTGACCCGGGTTTCGCAATGCAGCCCAGTGTTTTGATAAAAAAACCCGGTTGCTGCGCCTTGGACTGTTGTTGATACATGGGACTATTTTTAACACGAGTTTAGCGAAGTTTTTGGGGATTTTCAGTCCCTCTCTACATAGGGGAGGGTATTTTTATGCTCCGTTGAAATCGCCTTTTTCAGCACGATTTTTATTTCATAGGAGTGCGAGCCTCTTGCTGGCTAGAGATGTAGAGGCTTTGCTGTGGGGGACGCTCGCACTCCTAAAAAACGCTTTTTACAAAATCGGGATGCTTCTGTTTGAGATTGACATTTTTTTTGACTATTAGCCTTAAAATTAAACTAATTCAGGACTGAGGCATCGATCGCATATTTTTGTCATTGTTCGCGATGTACATTAGCAATCGCAGCCGGAGCGGGAAAGCGTTCGTGGCCTCAAATCGGATAATTGTTAATCTAAATCCTCTGATTCAAAATCGGTATAAATTGTGAATGAAATGTTGGAAACAGCTTGGACACTCAAGCAAAATTTAATTGACTTTGTGCTGGATGCAGAGGGAGAGTTGGCGGTAGCTTTGGAAGCTTTTGCAGCAGCTCGATCGAGCGGCGAGCGCTATGATATTGCTCAGCAAAATCAAGTGATTGACAGTTTTACCATCGAAGGTAAAGTTGGAGAGAAAACGCCGATCGACTTTTTTGTCGAAAGTCAGCCGGATTTAACCGAGAGCGATCGCAGCTTGCTAGAAAGTTGGCAGCACAGAAGCTTCACCGGCTTATTTGAAATCACTCAACTTTCCCCCGACAGGTTTGAACTGATGAACTGGCTGACGGCTAAGCACTACGTTGTCAAGCCAAACAGCGCTAATTTCCTGCAAGAAATGTCTCGCTTTAAGTTAGGAGAAATCTTGCGAGCCCGGATTGCTCCTCTCACCGATGACTGGTGGATACTCTCGGGCCCTCCCATAGCGATGGGGAAATTGGGCAAGCCGAAGTTGGCGGTGGCGATCGGCAATTTCAAGCAAAATCACAAAAAGAACCTGTACAGCGATGCCCCGGAATTGTTAGAGCAAGCTTGGCAGTCAGTAGAAAAGTACCATGAAGATTTTACCGAATTTTTTGGCAGTGAGGAAGTAACGCTATCGGGATATCACTTAAATAAACAGTTGGCTGAATTTCAGGAATTTATCACTAAAAAACACCTAGCTGATATCGGCCTTGATGGAAGTAAATCTCTGGCGCAGATCGTTGAAGATGCCGGAGTCGATGCAGAAGAAGTTAAAGCAGCAGCTATAGCAGCAGCCGGTGCAGATCTTTCTTCCGTTGAGGTCGCAATCGATAGCGCTCCTCACTCAAAAATGGTAATCCCGAAAGTCGAATTGCCCGATCGCTTCAAGAAAGCCGAACAGGTGACAGCACTTTCTCATCCTCGCTGGGGACAAACCTTTTTGTCTACTTACGCTCAATTTACTGCACTGCTAGCAGCCGAAGACTTTTCAACCGTTCCGGGTTACGAGAAGCTGGTGCGTAACTATCTAGAAGATCCTGCAATTAATGCCTGGATTTGGCAACGGTTAGCTCAAGTTAATCCAGCGAAATTAGAACAAATTTTGCAAACTGTATTGGAACGTACAGACTTTCAGATCGATCGCGATTTAGATGCCCTGCTGCAAGAGTTTAAAAAACCCTTAGAACCCGAACTGCCGGAAATTGCCAGCGTTCCCCTGCACCTGCACAACTTATTTCAGGAAGCTTTAGGCGAAGTTAATAAGTCAAAGTCTAAACCGCAGGAGAAAAAGAAAAGCTCTAAAGGCTTTAAATCCTAACCAGCTAAGTTCGTGGCATTCCTACACGCTTTGCTATCGCATAAAGTGTAGGCTGCTAACCAACTCCACCTCATGCTATGCGCTAACGCGCCGGCTTCGCCAAGGGATACTCGATGAGATTGCCGCAGCCAAGGGAAACTAGGAAGAGAATGGCAATTTCAAGTACGAGTGCGATCGACCCTAGCCATTGTGGGCGCGTTAGTCTGCATCCCTCACATCATAAACAATTAAACAAGCTCACAGCTAACTGTGAGCTTATTGCCCGGTAACATAACTCAAATAGCTTTGCAGTCAGGACTTTAGTTTTTCTTCACCGCGATCGAAAGAACTGAAGTCCTTACTACAAAAACCTTTTGTTAATCTTCAACTCGTCGGACAGCCATGCGTTGCAGCGGCAGGCTGAGTATGCTAGAAGCAGTCAACAAGTAAGAAAGAACAGTAGTCAGCTTCAAACTGAGCAATAACCAGCTATCTTCTGGTAGGTGAAGTTTTAGCCCGAAAACAGAGATGCAGTAGACTATCCAGTAAGTAAAGCTCATCTTGATTAGGATTTCTTCGCTCAAAGTGCGCTCGTCCGTTGGCTGCGAGTTGCGATTATCGCCCAGCAGGACTAGACCCGCAATAGAAGCCACAAAAGAAACCATAACGAGATAGTCATGCCAGTTAAGCTCAACCATTTCTAAACTCCAGTTTTATCTTAATTTTTGGAATCAGACATCAGTCTAAAGGATAACTTTTCCCGCTCAAAGCAATAGTTACAAATTGAAACAGCCGGAGTTACAAATCGCAATGAAAATTCACCGCAACCGCCAGGAACCGGCGCGTTTAGTTAGCCGCCAAGGACAATTCCCGTTAAATATTGTCAAGCTGGGAGTACCTCGCCTGCATTTTGCCGACCTCTACCACAGGCTGCTAATTCTTTCTTGGCCGCGATTTTTCATGCTGATTTGTATTTCGTATACAGTCACAAATTCTTTATTTGCCTTAGCTTACTTGGCGGGAGGAGATTGCATTGCTAACGCGCGGCCGGGTTCTTTCCAAGATGCCTTTTATTTCAGCGTGCAAACAATGGCGACGATCGGCTACGGCTCTATGTATCCGCGTACTGATTACGCTAATACTATAGTCGCGATCCAAGCGCTTTTTGGTTTGTGGGGAGTCGCGATGGTCACGGGACTGGCTTTTTCGAGATTTTCTCGACCAACAGCTAGAGTTATCTTCAGCCGCGTAGCTGTGATCGCTCCTTTCAACGGCGTTCCGACTCTGATGTACCGCACTGCAAATCAGCGTTTTAACCAAATTTTAGAAGCGCAGCAGCGAGCTACTTTGATCCGCGACGAGGTAACAGCGGAAGGAGAATTTATGCGGCGTTTTTACGATTTGCAATTGGTGCGGAGTCACTCTCCGGTTTTTGCATTAACTTGGACGGTTATGCACGCAATTGAGGAGAGCAGTCCTTTGTACCAACTTACTGCCCAAGACTTGATGGATCAGCAAGCGGAAATTGTAATTACGTTAACAGGAATTGACGAAACTGTTTCGCAAACTATTCATGCACGACATTCTTTTGTGGCGTCTGAAATTATGTGGAATATGCGGTTTGTAGATATTCTTTTGAAATCGGCGACGGGAGGGCGGGTAGTTGATTATACTCGGTTTCACGATGTGCAGCCTGTTGAATGAAAGTTTTGAGTTAGCCACCAGTGCTAGAATACCTGTATGGCAAAAAAAAGTTAATATTTATGAACTCAATAACTGCAAATACGACACTGAAAGAATTGCAACCGCAACTCTTAGCTTTAACTCCCGAAGAGAAGGCTCAAGCTATAGAATTACTAGCCCAAAGTTTAAGAAAATTTTGGTCGGGAATTCAAAAGACTCCCGGCGTGTGCGGCGGCGATGCTTGCATCAGACAAACGCGAATTCCTGTTTGGGTGCTGGTGAATGCTCGCCGTTTAGGTATTTCTGAGGCTGAACTCCTAGAAGACTATCCGACTCTGCGTGCCGCTGATTTGGCGAATGCTTGGGCTTATGCTGAGGCATATCCTGATGAGATTGAAATAGCAATTCAAGACAATGAGGAAGATTGAAAAGTGGCGCGTTTCTATTAAAATAAACAAAATACTCCTCGTACTATGCGAATAATTCATACTGCTGACTGGCATTTAGGGCGACGTTTTCGAGGGATCGATCGCACTTTTGAAATTGCGATCGCCCTGGAACAGATTTTGAAGCAAGCAAAAGCCTTGGATGTTGATGCTGTGCTCGTTGCCGGTGACATTTTCGACGTGCCCAACCCTCCCGCTTACGCCGAACGCATTGCTTATAACTTTTTCTGCGAACTCCAAGCCGCCGGAATTCCCGCAATTGCGATCGCCGGTAATCACGATTCGGCATCCCGCATCGACAGCATCGCGCAATTGCTTTCCCTGGCTGGTGTTCGCGCTTTAGGCAAACCCAGGCGATCGGCAGACGGCGGCACAATTACTCTCAATACAAAAAGCGGTAAACTTTGTGTAGGAGCAATGCCTTTTGCTTCCGAACAAAGACTGTTAGATGCTAATTCTCTGTGGCAGTCTGGCGATGCCGATCGCCGAAAAGATTACCGCGAAATAGTAGCATATTTAATCGAAGATTTAACCAGGGATTTTAGAGACAATACTGTCAATCTTCTCATGGCACACATGAGCATTGACGGCGCTCGATTGGCAAAATCTGAAGTCGCTTATTACACGCGAGAAAAATACCTGCTGTCAGCGCAAACCCTGCCCCCGGAAGCTCAGTATGTTGCCCTCGGACACATCCACATTCACCAGCGGGTTTCTGAGACTTCTCCCGCTTATTATTCGGGTTCTTTGATTCAGTTAGATTTTGGAGAAGCGGAACAGGAAAAAGGATTTTGCTTGATAGAAGTTGAGCCGGGAAGTCAGGCAAAGGTGGAATTTAAGCCTGTGGCTTGCCACAAGCCGTTAAAAGTGCTTAAATGTCATAACGACAATCTTGATGAAACTTTAGAAGCTCATCAGTACCATCCGGGTTTCTTGAAAGTAATTGTCGAACTAGACAGTCCGCAAATCGGACTTGCAGATCGTGTGCGCCAAATCTGTTCTCAAGCGCTGTTAATTGAACCGCGCTATCCAGATGCAGCGCTAGAAGCAACAGAAATAACTAATATCGATCCCAATAATTTCGATCCGGCAGCCGAGTTTTGCAACTATTATCAAAACCGCTTGGGAACGACACCGAAACCGATAGTATTGGAGGAATTTCAAAATTTGTATAAGAAGTTTAAGGAAACAGTTAACAATTAAATGGGTAAAAAGATACAATCCCAAATCCAAAATCTCAAATTTCAAATAGTTTTAACACTGAAACCCACGCTCAATGTCGCTTGTAGTCGAGTCTAGATCCCCCTAAATCCCCCTTAAGAAGGGGGACTTTGATAATACTCTTGTTCCCCCCTTGTTAAGGGGGGTTAGGGGGGATCGGGAAGACTGTAGAAGGAAGACAGTAGACCTGAATATAACAATCTAAAACCCCACATCCCCAATCTAAAATCAGTATGCGTCCACTCGAACTTATTCTCGAAGGATTTACCAGCTTCCACCGCGAACAGCGTTTAGATTTTTCTCAACTCGATTTGTTTGCAATTACTGGTGCTACAGGCGCGGGCAAATCTTCACTGCTAGATGCCATGACTTACGCTCTTTTTGGTACTACTACTCGCAGTGGCAAACAAGTAAGTGATTTGGCGAGTCAAGGCAGCGAAAATTTAAAAGTGCAGTTGCGTTTTGCTGTGGGTTCGGCACAGTATCGGGTGACGCGAAGGTGGCGTTTTCGTCCGAAATCTCCCGAAAATAAGGTGATTTTGGACAACTGGCAAAATGGTCAATGGGAAACTTTGGGGACGAGTATCGTTGCTGTTCAAAATACGATTGAACAGATTTTAGGAATGGATTTTGATACTTTTACGCGAGCCATTGTTTTGCCTCAAGGTAAGTTTGATGAGTTTATTAAAGGCGATACTTCAAAACGCCGGGAAATTTTGCGGCAGTTAGCGGGATTTGAGATTTTTGAGCAGATGCGGAAGGAAACAAATGAACTCGCAAAGTTGCTGAAACAGGAACGGGAAATGGTGGAAAGGCAGCTAGCGGATTTAAGTGCGCCGACGGCGGATGAGGTGGATCAAAGACGATCGCAACTTTTGATTTTAGAGCAGCAGTTGCCTGAATTCGATCGCGCTGTGATGAAAGCTCAAAAGAATCTAGATGAAGAGGAACAGCTATTTTCGCAAATTGCTCGCTGGCAAGAGCTACAACAAGAACTGGCTAAATTAAATGCTAATTCTGCTGAGGTTTCAATTTTAGCACAGGGTTTAGACAGAGCGCAAGCTGCCAATCATTTACAGGGAGATTGGGCTTTAGTGCGATCGGCTCGCAGTCAGTATGAAACTGCCCAAAGTGCCTCGGTGGCAGCGCGAAAGCAGTTAATTAAAGCTCGCTCTGAGCTAGCAGTAGAGCAGCAGCAACTTGACGCGGCAAAAGCGAAAGAAGAGGTGCTAGCGCCACAAATTAAGGCTCGCGAAGATGCTCTAGCTGCTGCTAAAGTATATGAAGAACAGCGCGCTCAATTAGAAAAAGAAGTGGCGCTTGCCCAAAAAATTCAACAGGAAAAACTCCGCTTTTTTATGGCAGCAGATAAAGAACTGCAAGCTGCTAACACTAAAATTCAAGGCGCGGGTTTTCGAGTTACTCAAGCAGCGGCACAGCTCGAACAGTATTCGCTGGGAGGAAAGCGTTTAGAGCAATTGCAGCAAATTTCACCCTTATTGATGGAAATTCAGCTAATTACCAAGCAGCAAAAGACTCAGCAAGAACAGTTGGATAAATCTCTGGCAGAGAAGGAAAGGGTTCAACACAATTATGTGGAGGTTGCCACTAATTTAGAAGCAGCCGAAATCCGACTAAAAGAGTGCGATCGCGAGTTAGAAGCTGCCCAAACCGCTAATGCGGAAGCGGCACGTTTAGAGAGTGTTGCTGCTGTCAGAATGTCGCTGAATTCTGGGGATACTTGCCCGGTGTGCGGGGGGGTGCATCCTGAGAGCGATCTGCTCCCTCCTTTGCCCAATTCTAATATTGTCGATGTCGCTGATTTGCGCCGGAAATTGGCGGATGCAAATCAGGTTTTTCAAGATGCTCAAAGGCTGGCTGCTGAGAGAAAAAGTGCAGTTGCTGCCTGCCTGCAAAAAGAGTCGGAAATTGCTCAAATGTTGGAATTAACCGCGAATAAAGTTGCCGAATTGCAGCAGGAAATCACTCAAGTTCTGGAGACTCATCATTGGGAAAGCTTGGGGTTGCAACAGGAGTTGACCATCCTTAAAGAGAGCGATCGCCAATACCGCCAAACCGAACAGCAGTTCCAACTCGCATCATTGGAATATGATAATTTTCAACAAAAATTTAATTTTGCTGTGGCGACTCAAGCAGCTAAACAGCAGGAATATCAAGATGCGATCGCCGAATCAGACCGCCGCCAGCAGCAGTTGCAAAGTTGTGTAAATGCGCTTTATCAAATTACCGAATATCAACCTTATGCTAATTTAGCAAAAGTCTTAGAACAAGACAAGCAAGACTTGGCCAATCTGTTGAAAGTTGCCGAAAAGTCCTATCAAACTGCTCAAAATAAGGTTATTCAAGCAGCAGAGAGAGAGCAACAAGCTGGAGAAGTTTTTGGACAAACCCAAGCCCAAAAACATCAGCTAAACCTGGATTGGTCAGCAAAATTAACAGCGGCTGATTTCACAGAAGAGACATTTTTAGCAGCGGTTGCGACAGTTAAGGAACAATCAGAATGGGAAAATGCTATTCGCTCTCACCGCGAATCCAAAATTCAGTTAGAGACGCGGGCAAAAGATTTGAGCGAGGCGATCGCAGGCCGAACTACCGATGAGAATACTTTAGCACAAGTGCGATCGGCAAAACATACCGCCCAAGAAAACCTCAAACAAGCCAACAACAACCGCGCCGAACTGTTAGCTTGGATTCAAGTAGCAGCCCAAAATCTCGAACAAGCCGAAAGACTGTCACAACAAATCACAAATTTCACAGAACAAGAGCAAACTTATCACACCTTAGCGCAGAATCTCAAATCCAACGAATTTCAATCCTACATTTTAGAACATTTAGAAGCCGAATTAGTCGGCAGTGCCACATTAATTTTGCAAGAATTAACCGAAAATCGCTACAAATTAAAAAACCAAGACGGCGAATACTGGGTAGCAGATAATTGGAACGGCGGCGAAGCTAGACGAGTCCGCACTCTTTCCGGCGGTGAAACCTTTGCCACTTCCTTATCAATGGCTTTAGCTTTGTCAGAGAAACTGTCTCAAGGAGCTCACTTGGGCAGCTTGTTTCTCGATGAAGGATTTGGCACTTTAGATACCGAAACTCTCGAAAGCGTTACTCAAATTTTAGAATCTTTGCGCCAGCGAGACAGGCTGATTGGAGTGATTACCCACGTTCGAGAATTGGGAGAAAGATTGCCCGCACAAGTTAAAGTTTCCAAATCCCCGCAAGGTTCTAAAATAGAAGTACATAGATCCTGAAGTGGAGAGGCGCGTGCGTGCAATAGTAAACTTGCTTAAGGACGTACATTATCACTAAACCTGCCCCTACAATTACCTATAATATATGATGAAAAATCACGCGACTCGAATGCAATCGGTACAGTCGCCCATAATTCCAGTAGTTGGCGAACTGATTCGCCAAAATCCGGGAACAATATCTTTAGGACAAGGCGTAGTTTACTACAATCCGCCACAAGAATCATTTGAAAAAATCCCCGATTTTTTTGCAAATTCCGACAATCACAAATACAAAGCAGTCGAAGGAATTCCACAATTACAGGATGCAATCGCCGCCAAACTAAAAACAGATAACGACATAAAAATTAATAGCAAAAACTGCATTGTCGTTACCGCCGGCAGCAACATGGGATTTACCAACGCCATTCTCGCTATCACTTCCGCGGGAGACGAAGTTATTATCCAATCACCTTATTACTTCAATCACGAAATGGCGGCAATTATGGCAAATTGCCGGCCAGTGATAGTAGAAACCGACGCCAACTATCAACTTAATATCGATGCTATAAAAAAAGCCATTACTGACAAAACGCGAGCCATCGTCACCGTTTCACCCAACAACCCAACTGGCGTCGTTTATCCTTCCGAAGCACTCCGGGAAGTTAACGAAATATGCCGCCAGCACAACATCTATCACATCAGCGACGAAGCCTACGAATATTTTACTTATAACGGCGTCAAACACTGTTCGCCCGCCGCTTTTCCGCACAGCAGCGAACATACAATTTCTCTATTTAGCCTCTCCAAAGCCTACGGTTTTGCCAGTTGGCGGATTGGGTATATGGTAATCCCAGAACACTTGCTCGTTTCAGTGAGAAAGATTCAAGATACAATCTTAATTTGTCCGCCCGTAATTTCTCAGTATGCAGCCCTGGGAGCCTTGCAAGTTGGTAGAGGTTACTGCGATAATTATGTAAGGGCGATCGCATCTGTGCGCCAACTCGTATTAGACGAACTCAATACCATCCCAAACTTGTGTACAATTTCCCCAGCCGCTGGAGCTTTCTACTTTTTCTTGAAAGTTGATACTGAACTCGATACAATGGAATTAGTAGAACAATTAATTCGGGAATATCACGTAGCAGTGCTTCCCGGTACAACCTTTGGGATGGATAGTGGCTGCTATTTGCGCGTTGCTTATGGTGCTTTGGAGAAAGCAACCGCCACCGCAGGTATTAGGAGATTAGTTAAAGGTTTGAAGACAATTTTAAACAAGTAAAATAGGAATTTTAAACATGGTTGCCACGAACTTGAAAGCAAATACACATATTCAAGATACCTCCGCTGCCAAACTGGCAGACTTGCGCGATTTGATGGCAGATTACGACTTAGATTGCTATTTAATCCCAGCGGTTGACGAACACTTAAATTTATCAGTTCCAGCAGCCAAGCAGCGGCGAGCTTGGATGTGCGGTTTTACGGGTTCCGCCGGCGATTTGTTGGTTGGCAAAGATTCCGCTTGGTTGTTTGTGGATTCCCGCTATTACGAACAAGCCGAATTGCAAGTCGATACTGGAATTATTCAAATATCGAAACTCGGCTTAGAAGGAAATTTTACCTTAATTGAAACTTTAGAAAAACGGGCTGTAGAATCGGCAGAAAAATCAAGGAGAATTCGCCTGGGTTTTGACCCGTTTACTGTAGCGACAGAGCAATATCAAAATTGGGTAAAAAAATTTGCAACTGCGGAGATTGATATTATACCAATCCCGGAGAATTTGACAGACAAAGTGCGATCGCAAACTCCTTGGCAAACAGCAGAGACTTTACCCGCGATTGATGCAGAGCCCATATTTAGCTTACCTGTATCCCTGACAGGAGAAACCGCCGCCGAAAAATTAGCCAGAGTCAGGGAAGCGATGCAAAAAGCCAATATCGATGTGCTTCCGATTACCAACCTGAATCAAATAGCGTGGCTGTTCAATCTCCGAGGCTCGGATATTCCCCACATTCCCATTTTCATCTCCTATGCCATTGTCACCACAGATTCAGCGTTTTTGTTTACAAATCCCGAACGAATTTCGCTAGAAATCAAGCAAGAATTGCGGGCGGATGTAACTTTGCTTCCCTACGCAGACTATCCGCATACATTAGAATCTTGCGTAAATTTGCCACATAAAGTTCGGGTACTTTTAGACCCGAAGCACAGCACAGCAGGCACGTACCAGTTAATATTAAACCATCAAGAAGCGCAGTTTTACAACATCGAAATAGTTTTTGAGACACATCCGGTAGAAGGGATGAAAGCTCGCAAAAATCCCGTAGAAATTGAGCAGATGAAATCAGCTAATTTCAAAGCAAGTCGAGCGAAAACTTTGACTTTAAAGTGGTTGACAGAACAGCTAGAAAATGGTAATGTAGTTACCGAGTTTGATGTCAAAGAAAGCATCGAAAAATTTTACCAAGAAGAAACCGATTTTCAGACTTTAACTTTTAGAACGATCGCCGGTGCGGGAGCCAATAGCTCGATCGTACATTACGGAACCCCCAGCCCTGAAATAACGTTAAAACCGGGGGAACTGCTGTTATTGGACTCAGGGGCGCAATATTTAGCAGGTACAACCGACGATACCAGAACAGTAAGTATCGGAGAACCGACGGCGCTACAAATAGAACACTACACAACAGTCTTAATCGCGCACATCAACTGTGCAATGCAGCAATTCCCCAAAGGAACAACGGGAGCGCAATTAGATGCGATCGCCCGTGCGGTATTATGGCAACAACAGCTAGACTACGGACATGGCACCGGGCACGGAGTCGGCGCGTTTTTAGCCGGTCACGAAGGGCCAAACGGCATCAGCAAATCTGTGCAGTATCCCCTGGAAGCCGGAATGGTAACGAGCATCGAACCGGGATATTACGAACCGGGATGGGGCGGAATTCGCATCGAAAATCTCTATGTTGTCAGGGAAATGCCATCAAAAAACGGTACAGTTTGGTACGGATTTGAATCGCTGACGTATATTCCGTTTGAGCGCAAATTGATAAATGTCGATCGGCTGTCAAAGACTCAACTAGCATGGTTGAATAATTATCATGCTGCTGTAGTCGAGAAACTGGAACCCGTACTTGATGCAGCAACAATTGAATGGTTGACACAAGCCTGCGCTGCGTTAGGTAAAATGGATGTTACTGTTAGCCAATAAGCCGATCGTACTCTGCGTGCGCGCCGATCCAAAATCACAAAATACCCTGCTCAATCCCTATACCCAAAGCTCGGTAGTCTTGTCCGGCTCTGACTGACCAATACTTGCCGACTTTTTTGAAATGCAGCGATGGATGAGTTGGATCGGCTTTGAGTAATTCGTAACATCGATCGGCTGAAAGCTTTACGGTTTCAGGTAAAGCGTTGTAGCATTCCCAAAATCGACGAGTCGTGTAGTGCATCAAATTTCCCGATAGCGCCCCGCCTCAAAATCTGCGATCGCCTCCTGGGCTAAATCTTCCAACTTACCGCCAGCAATATCTTGTTCTAACTGATCGTCCCAACGCCGATAATCCAACTCAAGAAACCATTCAAAAAGTTGATGAAACTTATCTGGTGGTAGATCCAGGATAGCGGCTTCAATTTGCTCGATCGTCAACATAGAACTTGTGACCTCTAGCTAGCCCTATCTATCAAAATTATACTTATAAAGCTGGTGACAGGATTTGAACCTGCGACAGGCTGATTACAAATCAGCTACTCTACCAACTGAGTTACACCAGCAGTGAAACTTAATATAGCAAACTTATAGTCATTAGCGCAACCCCCCCAGCCAACTTTTTTTCAAATTCGCTCAAAACCCCTCCCCGTAAGGGCAAAACCGAAATTGTCTGCCCGCTGCCCACAGCCCACTGCCAATTAACTAATCGCAGCGCCAAATCTTAATCGTCTGATCCGCACTGCCGCTGGCGAGCAAATTGCCCGAAGGTGCGATCGCCACCGAGTACACCGTACCCGAATGTCCCTTAAGAGTGCTCAACAGCTCCCCGGTCTGCAAATTCCAAATATTAATCGTATTATCATCGCACCCGCTAGCCAAAGTCAAACCGTCCCGACTGATAGCAACCGACTCGCCCCGACTCACATAATTCTGCAAAATATGCACCGCCTCATTCATTCCTAAATTCGTTACACCCTTTCCCCTCCCAGAATTAGTATTTAAAATCCGCAACAAACTGCCCGTCTGCAAATTTCGCAGCTTAATCGTATAATCATTGCTGACGCTAGCAAGAATCTGACCATCCGGCGCGATCGCCACAGAATTCACCCCAACATTCAACCCCGAAAGAGTCCGCAGCAACTTGCCACTTTCCACATCCCAAACCTTGCTCGTCGCATCCGAACTGCCACTCGCCAATATTTTACCGTCCGGGCTAAAAACCACCGAATTCACATTGTCAGAATGACCCTTCAAAGTCCGCAGCAACTCACCACTCCGCAAATTCCACAGCTTAATCGTATTATCAGCCCCGCCGCAGCTAGCAATTACCGGGCGCTTCGGGTTAATCGCCACCGAATTCACCTCCATAGAATGTCCGGGAAAAGTACACAGCAAATCGCCGCTGTGCAAATTCCAAAACTTAATTGTTTCGTCCGAACTGCCGCTGACCAACATTTTTCCGTCATAGCTAATAGCAACCGAATTTACGCGATCGGAATGTCCCGTCAGAGTGCCAATTAATTCCGTGCTTTCTAAATCCCAAATCTTAATAGTTTTATCCCAACTACCGCTAGCCAAAATTTTGCCGTCAGGGCTAATCGCCAGAGAATTCACAAACGATGAATGTCCTGGCACCGTATATACACACCGCCATTTCTGATGTTTTAATTTGTGAGCTAATTCCTTCACCCGCTTAGATGCTGCCTCAGCTTCCTCTCTGCGTTTGAGTTCAGCCTCCTCCAAACGCTGGCGTTCCGCCCTAGCTTTCGCCTCTCGCAGCGCCAGCCGCCGCATCTCTCCCTTAGAGACTATTCGCTGCTGCTCCTGAATTTCTTTAAGAGTTTCAATATACGGTTGAGCCCAATCTTTAGAAAACCATTCCTGAGCAAATTCCGCCTCTAATTTAAATAACTGAGGTTCGTGAGTAAAATCGATATTTAAATAATACAAATCAGCTAAAAAAGCCGCCAATAACTTGTGAATAGTCACAATTATTTGCCGAATAATCCGCAGGCTCAGCTTTGTATCTTTTCCCTCCGCCTCCAACTGGTGATAAACCTCTTCCCAATTCCAAGGCTGCATCGCCACTAGAGAAACGCTCTGATTGATGACTCCCCAAAAACCAACATGAAAATTAACTTCATAATCGCTGATATCGCTGTACAGTATAGCTGTCGGTACGGGAGACAACACAGTCTGTAACCGCTCCACATCAATATCAGAAATCGATTTTTTGAAATAGTCTCCGTAAAACTGAACCGGGCACAAATCTCCGTGCGGGGGGTAGTGCTGGTTCAAAAAAGCTCTTAACTTAGCCGGCAGCTCGATATTCAGATTGTGGCGAAACGAATCGGGGCAATCTTCGCTAATTTTTGCGGGAGCAACTAACAGCAGCAATCGGTGCTGCTGCTGCTGCAAAATCTGTTCAGTTTCCTGCCTGCTCAAATTAGAAAACCAGTTGTCCCTGTCCCAAATAGTTTGAATTTCGTTCAGCTTAACTCGAATTGCTTCTGATTGAAACTCCCGCATTAAGTCGCGGCAAAGTTTGCTAATTGCCCGCTTATCTCTTACTTCTTGTGCCTTAATTCGATTAGCCCGTTCTTCCTTTACCCATTCTTCTGCGTCGGCGATCGCGATTAATTCTTGTTCTCTGGCCTGCTGCCGCTGCAAATATCTTACTTGTGCTTTAATCCAGCGGGGATCTTTTTTGATTTGCTGGTTCAAAGCTGAAGAACCAGACGGCTCAATTTCTGCATAACGTTCGTTGACAGCGCTTGCGCCCAATCTTTCTCCTAATTCAGAGGCTACAGGCTTCAACAGTTCAATTAGGGTGTCTGAGACGGGGCGGGGTAAGGACATACCAGTTAAAACTTTTTCTTACTTAAGGACGATCGCGCGAGTCAGGCATATCTCGCTGGGGCAGGGCTATTACATTTGGGCGATCGGCCGATGGTATATGTAAGGCGTATCGTGCAGGCGTATCGTGCAGCCGCGCCAGCTTAGCACCTTAACTCAATAATAATATTTATTTATAGACTTTACATTTTACCCCGAATCTGAATCCAAACCACCGACGGAAAAGACTTCAGGATATGCGATCGACCCTGAGTTCCCCCAATTTGTTTTTTTTGTTGCCTTTTGACTTGCTCTTGTCTATAATCGTACTTCACAACCATAATTACGGTATTCCGACCTAATAACCGTACTTTTACTAGAGGAACAAATATAATGAGCCCGTGGCAACGCCTAACTCAACACCTTCACTGGCCACAACAGCCACCAGCCAGCACAAATCAATCATTTACGGCGCTCAAAAGATTTGTGTCGCTATTTTTAGTGGGAATAACTTTAAGTCTAGCCGTTGCATCCTGCGGCCAGGGAACCACCAATAACCCCGCAGCCAACAAAGGCGGTGCTACCCCAGCAGCCAACAAAGGCAACGTAGAATTAACCCTAGTATCCTTCGCCGTCACCAAAGCCGCCCACGAAGCCATAATTCCCAAATTCATAGAACAATGGCAAAAAGAAAAAGGCCAAACCGTAACCTTCAACCAAAGCTACGGCGGTTCCGGTTCCCAAACTCGGGCCGTAATTGACGGTTTAGAAGCAGACATCGTACACCTAGCCCTCGCCCTCGACACTCAAAGAATCGAAAAAGCCGGACTCATTGAGCCTGGGTGGGAAAAAGAAGTCCCCAACGAAGGGATAGTCAGCAAATCCGTAGCAGCAATAGTCACCCGCGATGGCAATCCCAAAGGCATCAAAACCTGGGAAGATTTAAGCAAAGACGGAGTAAAAGTGATTACTGCCGATCCCAAAACATCAGGCGTTGCGCGCTGGAATTTCCTGGCACTCTGGGGTTCGGTTCTTAAAACCGGAGGAGACGAAACCAAAGCATTAGACTTGACTACTAAAGTTTACAAAAACGTCCCCATCCTGACTAAAGACGCCCGCGAAGCCACCGACGTATTTTTCAAACAAGGTCAAGGCGACGCCTTAATTAACTACGAAAACGAGATTATCCTGGCTGGTCAGAAAGGTGAAAAACCAACTTATACTATTCCAGAAGTCAATGTTTCGATCGACAATCCCATTGCCATCGTCGATAAAAACGTTGATAAACACGGCACTCGCGAAGTTGCCGAAGCATTTGTCAAGTTTCTGTACACCCCAGAAGCTCAGCGAGAATTTGCCAAAGCCGGCTTCCGCCCAGTAGATGCGACAGTAGCGGCGGAACCAGAATTTGTCCAAAAATATGCCCCCATCAAAACCCTATTTACAGCTCAAGACTTAGGCGGTTGGGGAGATATTCAGCAAAAATTCTTCGATGACGGAGCTATTTTTGACAAAATTCAAGGTTCAATTAGACAGTAGTGGCCGGGGCAGGTTTACGAGATGATTGGTTTTAGGCAATTATTATTGGTAAAACCAGCCCCGGAGCGCAATTATTCTTTCCACCTCAAAACTATTCACTTATGGCTGAATCATCTGCAATCAGTAACCCTCAATCTCCGATCGAAAATATCAAAAGGGCGATCGGCAAAATAACATTACCTTGGGGAATCACCCTAGGCTACCTCAGCTTAATGCTATTTCTCCCAGTTACAGCATTGCTGCTGAAAGCCAGCACAGCAAACCCCGCCGAATTTTGGAAAATTGCCACCAGTCCGATCGCCCTTTCCGCCTACGATGTCACCTTCTTTACGGCATTAATTGCGGCATTAATTAACGGAGTCTTCGGCACATTAATTGCCTGGGTATTAGTCCGCTACGACTTTCCCTTAAAACGGATTGTCGATGCAATCGTCGATTTGCCTTTTGCACTGCCCACTTCCGTCGCCGGTTTAACTCTCGCCACAGTTTACAGCGATAATGGCTGGATTGGTTCGCTTTTTGCACCTTTGGGAATCAAGATATCCTTTACTCGCTTGGGCGTAGGTATAGCGATGATATTTATTTCTTTGCCATTTATAGTTAGAACCGTACAGCCAGTTTTAAACGAGATGGAAAAAGATATCGAAGAAGCAGCTTGGTGCTTAGGTGCTTCTCAATTTCAAACCTTCTGGCGAGTAGTTTTGCCGCCGCTATTTCCGTCTATTTTAACCGGAGTAGCACTCGGATTTTCGCGAGCGGTTGGCGAGTACGGATCTACTGTAATTGTAGCTTCTAACATACCGTTCAAAGATTTAATCGCGCCAGTATTAATTTTTCAAAGATTGGAACAGTACGACTATGCAGGAGCAACAGTTATAGGCACTGTCATGTTAGGTATTTCCCTGGCAATGCTGTTCGCAATTAATCTCTTACAAGCATGGAGAAGACGCTATGACGGCTAATATCAATTCACCCGCTGGTTACACATTTCCGCCCGCAGGTTCTAGTCGGAGTCAGGAAAAAGTTTGGGTAAAACCAACTTTAATCGGAATTGCGATCGGCTATCTCGCTCTTGTCTTATTTATCCCTACTCTCAACGTTTTTTATCAAGCTTTCAGAAAGGGATTTGAGCCATTTTTGTCTAACTTAACTTCGCCGGATTTTCTGCACGCAGCGCAACTTACCCTGGTAATTTCTCTGATAGTTGTGCCTATAAATACAGTATTCGGTTTGTGTGCAGCCTGGGTAATTGGTCGCAACAAATTTCGGGGACGCACCCTATTAATCAGCCTTTTAGACGTGCCTTTTGCCATCTCTCCCGTAGTTGCAGGTTTAATGATTGTACTGCTTTACGGTCGGCTGGGATGGTTCGGGCCGTGGTTGGAGGCTGCAAATATCAGGGTTATTTTTGCCTTTCCTGGAATGGTGCTGGCTACTGCTTTTGTTACCTTGCCTTTTGTGGCCCGCGAAGTGATTCCTGTTTTGGAAGAAGTGGGGACAGATCAAGAAGAGGCGGCGAAAACTTTGGGAGCAAATGACTGGCAAATTTTCTGGAATGTCACGCTTCCGAGTATTCGCTGGGGATTGCTTTACGGAGTAATTTTGACCAATGCTAGAGCAATGGGAGAATTTGGAGCCGTCTCTGTGGTGTCGGGAAATATTGCTAAAAAAACGCAAACTTTGCCTTTGTTTGTAGAGGATGCTTACAAGCAGTACGCGACGCAAGCCGCATTTTCTGCGGCGGTAGTTCTCGGTCTTTTAGCAGTTGTTACCCTCGTGCTTAAGGAGATTTTAGAACGAAAAACTAGGATCAAAGAAGTTGAAGAATAGTCATTAGTCATTAGTCATTAGTCATTAGTCATTAATCATTAGTCATTAGTCATTAGTCATTAGTCATTAGTCATTAGGGCTTTAAGGTGCGCGCTGTGAACCTCATCCCTTAAACCAGGCATTAGTATGGTGCGGCGCTAGCGACAATCTGGTTGGAAGCTCGAAAATCTCACAGCGACGCACCCTACAATATCTTGGTGCAAAATGTAAACTGAAACAAACATTAGGAGTCCCAAATGTTAGCTCACAACACTAGCGAATCTGAATTTGAGGCGCTCGGCGATTTTCACAGAACCCAAGAATCAGATATTCCCAAATCTGATAGTGGTGACAGCAGACCAACTCAAACCCGCATTCGCATTCGTGTTCCTAAAGAATATCATCAGGAACCTGTCATCTCTAACCTGATTTCTGAATACGGTTTGACAGTCAATTTTAATGCCGCTTTGTTGGGGGTCAAAACTTTAGATGACGGTTGGTTTGACTTGGAACTTAACGGTACAAGTAAACAGATTGAAACGGCTCTGATTTATCTCAATGATTTAGATGTGGAAATCTGGAGCAATTCCAATAATCCCGATGAAGAAAGTTGGTAATTAGTGAGTCTTGGACGCACACAAATGGAAGAGGATTTAATATTCGGGACTGCCACGCCAAATTTTCTTTCCTCTTCCCGGTTTATTGAGTCTAATAGTCTCTAGGAATGTTAGTCATGACTCAGCATTCATTAGTCCTATCTATTCCTGTAAAATAACTGTTCTAACTTTTGTAGTGAGGAATGCAAGTCCTCTGAGTTTTATGAGGACTTGCATTCCTCACTACAAAAAAATTTGATGGCGGTTGGTCGATCGCACATACAGATCATTCAGCAGCCAACAACTACCAAATAACACCAGCTTACAGCTAATAACCGTGACTGATGACTCTTGATTAACAAATATCGATCGCCATCGCTTCATTATTCGATTGACAATTTTTATAAAATCTGGTATTTTACCCATCTCTGGCATATCAATAAACAGCGCAAGTCTTCTCCAACATTTTTTTAACAGCCGGAACAATATCCCCCTTTAAGACTTCTCAACAATCAAACTAACTCAGTTAGGGCAGGGGAGCATAAAAAAAGGTTTTTGTCAATATTCAATTTAGGTGAAAGTTAGGTTAGGTGAAATTAGGGGCGATCGACTCTCATCCGCGCTGGAAAAAGATCGATCGCTGCTGCGGTTGCTTTGTGATATGAATTTGATGTGTGCGTGTACCAGGAGAATTTGAACGTGGAACTCTATAAAGAACGGAAACACCAGATAGTTTTTGCAGATTCACAAGTTAAAGATTGCGAAAGTTTAACAGAAACGGTCAATCCCGATACAGAAATTGTTATTCTCAAAGCCGATCGCGACGGCATTGAGCAAATCGCCGAAACACTTAAACAGCGGCAAAACATTGCAGCCGTCCACATTTTGTCTCACGGCGCAGCAGCCAGCTTGCAACTGGGGGGCACAGAACTAAATCTGTGCAACATTGAAAGCTACCGCAATTATTTAGAAACATGGTTTGCTTTGCCCACAACTGAGGCAAACTCCAACTCTCCAATTACAGCTAAACCCGAAATTCTGCTTTACGGTTGCAACGTCGCCGCCACAGAAGCAGGTGTTGCTTTCGTGGAAAGGCTGAGCCAGCTCACCGGAGCAAATATTGCCGCTTCCGATAACTTGACGGGGAATGCTGCGTTGGGTGGAGACTGGGAACTCGAAGTAACTACGGGCAAAATAGAAACACCTTTGGCATTTTCGGCTGAGGCGAGGGAAGCTTATAGTGCAGTTTTAGTCGCCACATTTGGGGAACTGCGAGATGCGATAACTCTGGCTAACGCTTTGCCCAATGCAGACACGATCGCCATCACCGGCAACATCACCTTTGCGCCCGGACAGGTTCTGCCCAGGATTTCTACCCCTATCACCTTTACCGGCGGCGGTTTCACCCTAGATCTCGGCAATAACCGGGGGTTCTTCATCGACACCGCCACTACCCCAGTCACATTTTCCAACCTGACAATTACCGGTGGTATATCTACAGGCGCTGCGGGCACAGGTGGCGGTGGCGGTGCAGCCGGCATGGGAGGCGCACTATTTATTAACAGCGGCACTGTCACAGTTAACAGCGTGACCTTTACTGGCAACAGCGCTACGGGCGGCGCGGGCAGCGCGCCCCCCGTCGCTCCCGCAGTCGCAGGCCCGGGCGGCAACACCGATTTTGCAGGCCTGTTTCCCTTTGTTTCCGCAGGTGGGCCCGGTCAAACTGGCCTCACCGGCTTGCCAAGCATCGGCGCTGAGGGCGGTACGGGCGGCAATGGGGGCAACGGCGGCAACGGCAGTGGCGGATTGCCAGGTACCGGTCTTAACGGCGGCCCCGGCGGCGCTGGCGGTACGGGTGGCGCAGGTACCGGCGGGACTAACGGCGGTACGGGCGGCCCTGGCGGTGCCGGTGGCGCTGGCGGCCTCGGAGGAGGAGGAGGCGGCGGCGGCGCTGGCGGCGCTGGTGGCGTCGCCGGCAGTGGCACAGTAGGTGCAGCCGGCCCTGGGGGCATTGGCGGCGCTGGCGGCTTCGGAGGAGGAGGAGGCGGTGGCGGCGGCGGTGTTGGCGGCAACGGTGGTGTCGGCGGCTTCGGTGGCGGAGGTGGCAGCGGTACAGTAGGCGGAGCCAGCACGACTCTCGGAGCTTTCACCCCGGGCGGCGTCGGCAGCCCCGCCGGCGGCGGCGGCGGTGCTGGTTTGGGAGGCGCAATTTTTGTTAATACTGGCAGTTTGACCCTGAACAACAGCACTTTGTTCAACAACACAGCAACCGGAGGCGCGGCTGGCGGTGCGGGGGCGACACCGGGCCAGGGCGCGGGTGCCGCGATTTTTGTCAACAGCGGCGCTACTGCAACTCTGACTAACAACACCATCACTGCTAACACTGCGACTGCAACTGCCCCTGCTCTTGCTGTGGGCGGGGGTATTGCTACTAACGGCGGTACTGTGAATCTCCTAAATTCGATCGTCGCCGGGAATTTGGGCGGCGCGAATCCTGACGTGTTCGGGACATCCTTCGCTGCCACCAGTATCCGCAATTTGATCGGGAATGTTGCTGGCAGCAATTTACCTGTCGCCCAGCAACTGACAGTTCCTCTAGCAAATGTCATCGCCCCTACCGCAGGATTGAACCAGGCTACAGGCGTTCCTGTGACTTATGCTTTGGCTGACAGCACTGCGACACTTAATCCGGCGATCGATGGCGGGGATGCCACGGCTGCGGCTGCTGCTGGCGCGACTGACCAGCGGGGTACCGGCTTTCCCCGGACGATCGGCGCTAGTGTTGATATCGGTGCTTATGAATACGGCCCGATCGTCACAGGGGTTAAATTCAACGACCTTAACGGGGATAGCCTGCAAGGTGCCGCGGCGACTGAACCAGGTCTTCCGGGCTGGGTGATTTCTATAGGCACGAAGAGCGCTACTACCGCAGCCGACGGCACTTACATCCTCCGCGACGTAAAAACCGATACTCCGATTACAGAAGCGCCCCCCGCTGGAACGCCTGCGACTGCTTGGGTGCAGACTCTCGGCCCGACTCCGGCAAATACGAGTATTGTTAATGTCACGGGTGCCAATTTCGGTAATTTCCAGAAAACATCGATCGCAGGCAAAACCTACACCGATCTCGCGGGCAACGGCTTCACGCCCGATGACACGGTATTAAACGGCATCACCGTTAACTTATACCAAGACACCAACGCCAACGGCACCCTGGAAGTCGCCACAGATACTATTGTCGGCACTGCACAAACCACTGCGGGAGCAGGAGATTACACCTTCTCGGATATAGGCCCCGGCAATTACCTGATACAAGCCACTGCCCCAACCAACTCCAGCATCTCTTTCCCTGCTGCCGCAATTCTCGTTAGTGCCCAAAGCGGTACTCCCGTCACCGGTCAAAACTTCGGCGTTTTCCAAAACATCACCGTTAGCGGCACCAAATTCACCGACCTCACAGGCAACGGCTTCTCTGCTGACGACACCCCCCTCAACGGCACTACCGTTCGCTTGTTCAAAGATACTAACGATAACAGCACTTTAGATAGCGGTGATGGGGAAATCGCCTCTCAAGTTACCGGAACAGCGCCAGGGGCTGCTGGGACGTATAGCTTTGCCAACGTCGGCTCCGGTCGGCACTTTGTGAGAGAAGACGTGCCGACTGGTTTCTCACAAACCGCAGGCCCGACTTTTTATCCAATTAACCCGGTCAGCGGCACAAACATTACGGCTCAAGACTTTGGCAACTTCCAGTTGGGCAAAATCAGCGGGATCAAATTTAATGACCTCAACAAAAATGGCACCCAAGATGCGCCAGCAGAACCACCGCTAGGAGGCTGGACAATTTACTTGGATGCCAACAATAACGGCGTTCAAGACCAAGTACCAGCCGAAACAGGCACCAACGCCACCGTCACCGATGTCGCCGGTAACTACCAGTTCACCAACCTGCCAGCCGGCACTTATACAGTGCGGGAAGTGCCACAAACAGGCTGGACGCAAACTGTGCCGCCCGTCAATGCAGCTACGCCTACTCTTTCCGGCGCGTTTACGATCGCCGTCACCAGCGGCACCGACTCCCAAAACAACAACTTCGGCAACTTCAGACCCAATAGCATCAGCGGTCTGAAGTTCAATGACCTCAACAACAACCGGGTACAAGATACCGGGGAACTAGGGCTTGCCAATTGGCAATTCTTCCTCGATACCAACGATAACGGCACTCTCGACACCGGGGAACCGAACACCCTCACCGATGCCGCCGGCAACTACCAATTCCTCGATTTGTCAGCAGGAACCTACAAGGTGCGGGAAGTCTTGCAGCCTACTTGGACGCAAACTACCCCCGACCCGGACGACATCACTGTCACCAGCGGTCAAGACATCGCTAATATCAACTTCGGCAACTTCCAGTCGAGCACTATCAGCGGTCAAAAATTCAATGACCTCAACAACAACGGCGTTAAGGATGCCGGAGAATTGGGGCTAGGTAACTGGCAAATATTCCTCGACAGTATCACTCCGGATGGATTGTTTCAGCAGGGCGAACCGACTACCATCACTGATGCAGCGGGCAACTACACTCTCCGAGATATACCCGCAGGTACTTACCAGGTAAGGGAAGTCCAGCAAAACGGCTGGACGCAGACGACCCCTAACCCCGCCCCCGTTACGGTTAATCCCTCCGATAACATCACGGGCATTGACTTCGGCAACTTCCTGCCCCAACCCGGGGCGATCCGAGGTCTGAAGTTCCAAGACACCAACAACAATGGCACTCAGGATGCTGGAGAACCGGGTTTACCCAATTTCCAAATTCAGTTAACCAATGTCGTAGCTGGAACTGCTCCTGCTCCTGTTACTACTACCACAGACAACAGCGGCAACTACTTGTTCGCGAACCTAACGCCGGGAACCTACCGTGTCCGGGAAGTCAACCAAACTGGGTTTACCCAAAGCACACCCGAACCCGCAGATATCGCCCTAACTTCAGGGGCTATTGTCACCGGCATCAACTTCGGGAACTTCCCGACGCCGACACCGACACCGACACCTGAACCCGAACCGCCGACGCCGCCACAGCCACCTGTACCGACGCCGACGCCTGCACCTGCACCGACGCCGACACCTGCACCTGCACCGACGCCGACACCTGCACCTGTACCGACGCCGACGCCTGCACCTGTACCGACGCCCACGCCTGCACCTGTACCGACGCCCACGCCTGCACCTGTACCGACGCCCACGCCTGCACCTGTACCGACAGATTTGGTTTGCCCTGAGAACTTCCCCAGGATCGCTACTCCCAATGAGCCCGGCACTTCTTCAGCGGGTAATGTGATCAACGGCCCTAACGGCGACGATACGATCGTGGGTAGTGCCGGCAGTGACTCTATCTTGGGATTGGGCGGCAACGATTTGATCTTTGGTCGAGGGGGCGGTGACTACATTAATGGCAATACGGCCAACGATACTGTCTACGGAGGCATCGATAACGATACTCTCTTCGGTGGCAAAGGGTTTGACCTGATTTTTGGCGATCGGGGTAACGATACGATTTATGGCAATCGTGGCAACGACTCTCTTTCTGGCGACGAAGGCAATGATTTATTGTACGGGGGCAAAGCCGATGACGTAATTTTGGGAGGCGCTGGCGACGACGTGCTATTTGGCGATCAAGGCAATGACACTCTCTGCGGCGGCGAGGGTAACAATACCTTAATTGGCGGCAGCGGCGATGATTTGCTCTTTGCTGACACCGGCGATGACTTGCTCTTTGGTGGCATTGGCAGCGATACCCTCGTCGGTGGCAGTGGCAGCAATGGCTTTGTCTTGTCAGCGGGCGGAGGAATTGACACGATTTTCAACTTCACCGCAGGAGTTGATTCGATCGAGTTGCTGGGAGGCTTGGACTTCAATCAACTGTCATTGACCGAAACTAATGGCTCGACGGCGATCGGAATCGCCAACAGCGACCAGATTTTGGCTATACTGACGGGCGTACAGCCGAGCCAGTTATCGGCTCAGAGTTTTAGCTTGCTGGTTTAGTCCGCAGATAAAACTCGGCAGTTGCAAGCGATCCTACACTTGCCTCTCGTCCCAACAGAGAGGGACTACCCGAAAGCAGAGCCTCGAAACCCATGCTTCGAGGCTCTCCCAAAGAAGGGGAACGAATTCCGTTCCCCTTCTTTGGTCAAATTTGTTCCAGATACTTCAGCAAGTCGGCCATTTCTTGCGGACTCGGCTGAAACTGGGGCATTGGTGGGGTTTGCCCGCTGGTGACTTGCCGGATCAGATCGAATTCGGATTTGCGCTCGGACACTCCGTGCAAGTTGGGCCCGACTTGACTGTCTGAAACGGAGATGTGACACCCTGCACAGTTCATTTGAAAGATGGCGGAACCCTGAAACGGGTTTCCAGTGAGGGATAGTACGCTTTTGACGTAAGGATCGGCGACTTGAAACTGACGAATTGTGACAATTGCCAACATGATGGCAAGCAACACCGCTAGCGCAAATATGGCAAGTCGCTCGATCGGATTTTTAATTTCATTCCTGGCAAGTTGGTTATTCAAAGGAGTTCAATTAAAAATAGTATCTACAAGAAAATTTATTTCTCATAACATAGCTTAATCGTTCGCAGCGGGGAGAGCAAGGTCTGATACTCCCGGAAGGGCGTTTTTTGGAAAATTCATCTGTGTAAGTGCTGGTAATATTAAAAATAGGTTGTTAAATCTTAACGTTAAGGAGCTCTCATGGTAGAACCGCTGCTTTCAGGTATTGTTCTGGGTCTAATCTTTGTTACTCTGGCGGGGCTGTTTTTTGCTGCTTATCAGCAGTACAAGCGCGGCGATCAGTTGGGTATCAATAAGTAAAAGGGGCTACAGTCCCTCACTCAGGCTGTCAGGGGGAGGGGGAATTGGGCATGGGGCATGGGGCATTAATCTACCTACTAACTTCTTCCCTCTTCCCTCTTCCTTCTTCCATGGTTAAAGATATCGATCGAGAATAGCAGCAGTTTCCAGGCCTGTTTTTTCCCAGCTAAATTGTTTTGCTCTTGCCAAACCGAGCTCCCGCAAGTGCGATCGAACTTTGGCATCCACTGCAAGCTGGTGCATAGCAGAGGCAATTTCCTCGACGCTGTAGGGATTGACTAATAAGGCTGCACCCCCCCCAACTTCCGGCATTGAAGACAGGTTAGAGGTGATTACAGGAGTGCCACAGGCCATTGCTTCGAGCACGGGGAGGCCGAATCCTTCCCAAAGACTGGGAAAAACCAGGGCGATCGCTTGGTTGATGACTTTGGGCAAGTCAGTCGCGGGAATGTAGTCTAAGAATTTTACTTGATCGACCAATCCCAATTCTTGAACCTGCGCCTTCAGCAGTGGCGTATAGCGTTTGTCTTCCGAACCTGCTATCCACAATTCGTACTCGGAATTATGATGCAAAGCAGCAAATGCTGCTACAACTCGCTGCACGTTTTTATAGGGATTGTGGCGCCCGATATAAAGAAAATAATTGCTTGTTGGCAAGTCTAAAAAACGGAAAAAACTGGTATCGTATCCGGGGAAAATTGGCGTAATTAAGTTAGTAGGAATTTTGCAAAAATTAGCGATATCTTGGGCAGTTGATTCAGAGTCGCAGATGACGTGTTGAGCCTGCCGCAGCACTTGCGGAATGTAGTAGCGGTGATAAGGTGTCAGAAAATCGAAGCGACGGGGAAACCGCAGCGCTATTAAGTCATGTACTGTAATTATATAGCGGCAACCTGCAAATAAAGGAGCTTCGGGAATTGGAGAAAATAACAGGTTAGATTTTAGCTGTTTGTAAATTTTGGGGAGTTGGGTTTGTGTCCAAAGCAATCGGTTGATGTGTCCTTTGGTACCTTGTTCTGGTGTTAGATTGGCGGGGATTTGGTAGCAGTTGTTATTGGGAAAATTTTCTGCTGTTAGTAATGTTGGGTTGAGTGATTTTAGGTGGGGAAATAAGTTTTTGGCGTAGATGGCTAAGCCGGTTGGTTTGGAAATTAGGAAGGAGAGGTTGATTAGCAGGTTGGATTGGGGATTGGGCATGGGATAATATGTAGATTGCGGTTTATTAGTGGGATTTTTTTATTGAACCGCAGAGGGCGCAGAGGGCGCAGAGAGGAGAAAGGAAGAGAGGGAAGATTTACAGATATTGTTGTAAGATGTTGGCGGTTGCTTTTCCGGTTTTGTTCCAGCTAAATTGAGCTGCTCTAGCTAAACTAGCAGTTTTTAAGTTCGATCGCACTTTTGAATCTGTGGCTACTGTTTGCATGGCTTCCGCTATTTCTCCGACGCTGTAGGGATTGACTAATAATGCGGCCTCTCCGGCTACTTCTGGCATTGATGACAGGTTGGATGTGATGACGGGTGTGCCGCAAGCCATTGCTTCTAAAATTGGTAAGCCGAATCCTTCCCAAAGTGTAGGGAAAACTAGGGCGATCGCCTGATTCATCAGTACGGGCAATTGAGAATAGGGAACGTAACCGAGAAACTTTACCAAAGATTGTAAACCTAATTCTTCAACTTGTGCTGTTAACTGCGGCGTGTAGGCGTTGGGAGGCCCTGCTAGCCACAATTCGTAATTTGCGCGATCGGGCAAATTCGCAAATGCAGCAATTAATCTTTCCAAGTTTTTGTAAGGATCGTGTCTGCCGGTATAAAGAAAATAATTTTTGGCTGGCAAGTCGAGATATCTAAAATTAATATTATCGCAAGCTAGGGGAATTGCGGTCATTTTCTTAGACGGAATTTGGAAAAACTTAGCAACATCTGCAGCCGTTGCTTGAGAATCGCAAATAATGTGTTCTGCTTGCCGCAAAACCTGCGGTATGTAGTAGCGAAAATAAGCTGTTAATCTAGAAAAGCGTTGGGGAAATCGCAAAGGAATTAAATCGTGAACTGTGACGATGTAGCGGCAGCCGGAATACAAAGGTGCTTCGGGAATGGGGGAAAATATCAGGCTTGACTGCAATTTTTGGTAAATTTTGGGCAAGGTGAATTGAGTCCACACGAGCCTGTTAATTTGTCCTTTCGGCCCTCGATTCGGTGTCAGAGTTTCTGGAATTTGATAGCAAGTATAATTGTCAATTTGCTGGGAAGCAAGTAATGTGGGTTCTAGCTGTTGCAGTTGCGGGAAAAGATTAGCTGCATAAGTTCCGATTCCCGTTGGTTCAGGACTTAAGAAGGATAAATTGATTAAAAGTGGGTTAGACACGCTGGAATTAGCCTTTAAGTTCGATCGAGCATTTGAGCTATATCGGCAGGATTTGGCAGCCGAATTGTAGCATATTCTTGGTGAATGATCTCAAAAAAACGCTTGACTTTTTTATCAAAACCTGCAAGTCTAAAGTTCTGACTGCGTTGCTGTGCACCAGCTTGAAGTTCTGCTAGCAAATCAGGATTAACAATTAGTTGATGTGAATGCTGGCACAGTTCCTCAACGGTATTGAACACAAAGCCCGATCGCCCATGTTCGACAATTTCCGGTTGGCCGCCACCGTTGAAAACAATCGGAGCACAACTATTTTGCATTGCTTCGACAGTCGCCATCCCGAAATGCTCAAATCTTTGAGGATTTACTTCACCCAAACCGCAGCCGTGCCAAAATATGCTCGCTTTAGCATAAAGTGATTTTACCTCATCAAAGTCAGCATTGACTTTTAACTCGATCGCCCTTGAATCTTGCTTCAATAAATTCTGAACCGTCTTTAAATAAGGATTTTTCGGAATGCTACTCCCGGCTAAAATGAGCCGCCATCCTTGAAATTCTTCGGGATAATCTCCTAGCAAACTGCAGAAAGCTTTAATGAGTTCAATTTGCTTTTTTGTTCCCCCAGCTTCAAACTGTCCCACAGCTAAAATAATTTTTTCTTTCGGCACTTTAACTGTTGCCATTTCCACGGGCGGATAAAGCAGAAAAGTTGGCTGTAGGTTCCAGCGTTTCTCTAGCCATTTGACAGTAAATTGACTGTTGGCAATAATAAAAGTGTAGTCATCGACAGCAAAATGATGGTTGCGGAAGGTATTGGGAAAGTGGCAGAAAAATATTGAGATTGGCGACAGTGGTTTGACTTTTTCCAGTTGGTTCGCGTTGATGAAAATATCGTAGTTTTTGCTTTCTCTGGCAATTTCATCAAACGGATTTTCCATATCTTCCACGATGATGCTGGAATCGATGCACTGCATTCCGCGTTTCTCGTAAAACGCCAAGGGCATAATTTTAATTTTGCATCCTGAAAGGTTGAGTCCGTACCACGATTCTAAGTCGGAAACAGCAACTGGTTTGTTGGCGATAAAAGTAATGTCAAATTCATTTTGTAGCAGCGAGGCGATGGTAGCGACGTATTTTTGACCGCCACCCATAAAATGCAGCCCGTGATCGTAAATGCCGATCGACATTTTGCGATCGCCCCGAACCACCTGCAATCGAGGTAAAATGCGATCGACCTTCATCCGACTGTAAATCACGGCCAGCTTTTCCGACAACTGCGGCAATACAGTTTCGATGATTTCAGGTTTCTGATAATCAAGCAGCTTTTTAATCGCTACAAACAAACTCTCGAACAGCAAATCATACTGCTTGTTAGTAAAAAAATCTGAAGTGTGAATCGCTTTGACTAATTGCAAAGGTTCATGTTTTGCCAAATACAAAAATCGATTGCGGTTGCAGAAATACTCTGTAAGTTTGCTTCCTTTACTCGAACCCCGATACTCATGATGGGCGATGGCGGCGGGAGTATAAAGCATTTTCCAACCACGTTTGTGACAGCGTTTGGCAAACTCTACATCTTCAAAATACATCACAAAATCTTCATCTATGGGCCCCACATCTTCCAGACATTCTCTCCGAAAAAACACCGCCGCCCAACATAGCCCTTCGACTTCCTGTTCTGTATCGTACTGCCCCGAATCTTTTTCGCCAAAGCCGACATCTTGCCAATAAAAATTAGGTAATTGCTGAATACCTGCGCTGTTAATTCGCCCGTCTTTAAACAACAATTTGCCGCTAGTCGCACCAACTTTTTTATTAGTTTCTAGCTGTTTTACAAGAATCTCTAACCAGCGACTGTCAAGGGTAGCATCGTTATTTAGAAAGCCGATATATTGCCCTTTTGCTTCGCTGATGCCAAGGTTGAGGGCTTTAGCAAAGTTGTTGGCGGAGTTGACAAAAATGCGAACTTTTGGAAAGAGTTCGCGCAGGGAATTAACGGAATCGTCTTTAGAGCAATTATCAATTACAATTAAATCTAGTTGCTGTTCGGGATACGCAAGTTTTTGTAGAGATTTTAAGCAATCTTTCGTGTGGCGCAGACCGTTATAGTTGACTATAATTAACGAACATATGGGCAGTGTGGTCATCTTTGATGCTTTATTTTTGTCGATCGAACAATTGAGCGGTAATCTTCTCTAAAATAGCAGTATGTTGCTCCTGCACTGCTTTAATTTGCTCTATTTCCGACTGAAAGGCTGCGATCGCTCTTTGTTGAGTCTCAATCTGTGCTGTAACTTCGGGAGATGTGCTGCTGAATTCCGATTGAATTTTTTTCTCTAGAGTTTGTTGATTTTCTTGCAATTTTTGCAATTGTGTGCTTAATGTGTGCACGACGCGGGTATTAGCAAAATTGTAAATTACTTGACGTTCTAGTACGGGTCTGAGCAATTTTCGGACTATTTTCCTAACTGCAATGACTACCGAACCTAGCTGCCTTTGATAAGAAGTAATCGGAACGTTGTAAATGTCAAAGCCTGTTTTCAGAAGGGCGATGTCCTCGTCATCTTCATTGTAGGCGATCGCACTATTTTCTCTTCCCGACAGCGGCGGCTCAACAATACCAATTCGCGGCTCCAAAGTTTGCCGCAATTTATCTATAATTTGTTGAGTTGGTATTTCTTCGTACTGCAAACTTTCCTCTCCTTTAGATAACTTACTATGACTTATTGTGGAACAGGCATCTTGCCTGTTCAAGGGCGGGCAGGATGCCCACCCCCCAAGAAAATTCATCTCTTGTTAAATCAGGATTATTGCTTCCGATATTGGCAATATCTCAATTTAAACTAGCTCAATTTGACTGTCATCACCAATCATAAACCGCAGAGCTTTTGGACGGGGGGGCGCATTGGTTAGTTGAGCTCGCTGCCCGATCACGCTGTCCACAATTCGCTGGTGAATGCCAACTATTTTTGCCCCTTGCAATATTACACTGTGTTCGATATCAGCATCAATCATCGTCACGCGATCGGCAATACTGCTGTAAGGCCCGATAAAGCAATTTTCAATGCGGCAATTTTCCCCAATTACCACTGGCCCTCGAACTGTAGAATTAATTACCTCCGTTCCTTCCCCTATTTGCACTCGCCCGATAATTTGACTTTTTGCGTCTACTTTTAATTCAGTTGAAGCTACGATACAGCTATCTAAAATGATTTGGTTTGCACTCAGCAAATCGTCTTTTTTCCCCGTATCCAGCCACCAACCCTCTAAATTGCAGGCTTCTACGTGTTTCTCCTGATTGATGAGCTGTTGAATGGCGTCGGTGATTTCCAGTTCGCCGCGGGGCGAAGGTTGAATTTGATCGATCGCCTCGTGGATAGTAGGAGCAAAAAAATAAATCCCCACCAGTGCTAAATTTGACGGCGGAACTTTGGGTTTTTCTACTAACTGCAAAACTCGTCCATTTTCATCAACTTTGGCAACACCGAAAGCCGAGGGATTGGGAACTGGACGCAACAAAATCAGAGCGTCTAGTTTTTGCTTGTTAAAAATCTCTAAAAACGGATCTAGCGGATTCTCAATTAAGTTATCTCCCAAGTACATAATAAACGGAGAATCACCCAAAAATGGTCTGGCAATTTTCACCGCGTGAGCAAGTCCCGCCGGCTCTGCTTGCAAGATATAAGTAATTTTTGCACCGAAGCAAGATCCATCTCCTGTTTTCGTCTTCACCTCTTCCCCGGTTTCGGGACTAATAATAATCCCAATATCCGTAATCCCAGCCGCCACAATTCCTTCAATTCCGTACCACAGTATCGGCTTATTTGCTACAGGAACCAATTGCTTAGCACCCGTATAGGTGAGGGGACGCAAGCGTGTTCCTTTGCCGCCAGAGAGGATGAGTGCTTTCATTGGGTGAACTCTGAGTTATCCTTTAGGGTTTGCGGTGCTGGCTCGATTTGCCTGCACTTGTTCGCTCTCGTTGATTTTAAACCACCGCTACCCTGCTGGCAATAGTTGTCGTGTCTTATGATACAAATGATTTATGCCGATCGAGCTTTTATAGTCGGGGACGCATAGAGTGTCAGAAACCAGGTTTATTGCCACAGGAAGCAGTTAAAAGCTGAGTTTTTTTGTCAAAACACCCCTTTTTTAAGGTTGGGAGTGCGCCAGTCCCGATTTAATTGCGTACCCTTTTAATAGCGGCCATATCGAGCAATCAATTGACTACCACTATTGTTTTGATTTGTCAACCAAGCCCACATCTGATCGCCCAGACAAAAATGCCACCATTCGTTAGGATGCTGCTGAAAACCCGCATTTATCATCGCATTTTTTAAGATTTGCCTGTGACGGTGATGTGGCTGTTCTTGCGGGTGATTGCTGTTAGCAAAATAATCGGGATAAGAACGTTCTGATATTTCATCAATCGGAGAACCCATATCAATTCGCCGATTATTTTCATCGACTAAAGTTATATCTAAAGCAGCACCTGTACTGTGAGGAGGAGGTGTTGTGGTATCCAGGCTCGGTACTGCCCAAAATTGATATACGTGTTCTATAATTACTTGGCGTTTGTCTTCGGAAACCGGAAAGTCGCAGCCTTGAGCTAAAGCAATTTGATTAAAAGTATAATCCACCATAAATTGCTGCACTTCGACCGGCCGATAAGCGTCAAATATCAGAATTTTCCACTTGGGGTGATTTTGTTGTAGCTGGGTTTGAGCGGCGATTAAACTATCTATAACTCCTTGCCGCAAATAGTAAGGCGAATCTGCTTTGCTGTTGTAATAGGGAGCACCCAACTTTTGATAGGGGTGCGGAATTTCAAAGGCAAAATGTTCTGGTGTAATCGGGACTAAAGGTTCGCCGCATTCATCTATCGCTATTTGCTGGTATGGTTTCATATCAAGGTTTTACCCTACTTTATGATTGCTGATGAACTACAATACTCAGTATATGCTTTTCACTTTAGTCCGTCGCGCGGCAAATAGCACAGCAGCTAGAATATCCTCATGTGCTAAATCGTCATAGTCATCTATAATTTCTTTAGCATTCATACCAGAACTGAGTAATTCAAGAATTAACTCTACTGGATATCGAAGACCGCGAATACATGGTTTTCCGTGACAGATATTTGGATCGAGTGTGATGCGCTGCAAAAGCTGGTTTTCCATATTTTAGGAGCAAATATTAAACATATCCTAACCTAAAAAACCTAGCTTTCGATCGGTTGGTAGTAAGGACTTTAGTGCTTTCAATCTCTATCTAAAGTCCTTACTGCCAAAAAATCTTAACTTTGGCGATAAGCAACTACCGCATAAAACGGATCGCCGCTTCCTATTCGCAGCATTTGCATAAAACTCGGCAAGTTAGGCTTGCGAACTATTACTTCCGGTTTGCTAAATCCGGGTATATTCGTTCCTTTGACAGAATCAAAGTAACCCTTGACTAATTCTACCCGATCGCCCTCCGAACCTTCCCGCCAAGCCGCGATCGCCTTTTGATAAAACATCCGGTTGGAAAAACTCATAATTGCTACGCCCCCCGGCTTCAAAATCCGGTGAATCTCGGCAAAAACCGCATCTGGCTGCTGCAAATACTGTACCGAAACGCAGTTGACAACGGCGTCAAACTCTGCATCCGGCAGTGGCAATTTGGGATTGGCGTTCAAATTCTGCACGAAATAATGATTCAGTCTGCGATTCTTTGCCAACTCGTCTTCATTCATGCCGTGCCCTTCAACATGGGCACATTGCATCTCGTCCGGCAAGTGAGAAACCCAACTGCTCATCATATCAAAAATCCGAGTATTCGGTTTCAGCCGTTCCCGATATAAATCGGTGAGTTGCTGAATGAATCCATCGTCTACGTGAGTCACATACCGGGGAGCGGAATAGAACAAATTGTCGTCGGTGTCGTCTAACTTGGTGCGTTGGTCGGGTGGAAGCAACATAAATTCTGATCGCGAACTAGATTTACTCTTTCTAGTTTAAGAACAATAAGAATTGTTAACATATCCGGCAGAGGGCGGATTCCCGGTTTTAGCGTAGCAGTCGATCGCCAAAAAACCTGCTGGCATCCTTTGGGCTTGTGGCAAGAAGACGGTTTGCCGACTTCCAGCATTGGCGACAAACTGCCACAGGTAGGCGGGACGCTGACAGGCGCGATCAATCGCATGGAAGAAAGAGGCCTAGTCCGCCGGGAGAGACACACCCGCGATCACCGCATTTGGGGCATTTGGCTGACAGACTCCGGCACGGAACTGCAACAGATATTGCCCCCGCTGGTAGCTGCAATCCGAGATCGAGGTGTCGAGGGCTTTTCACAATGGTGATCGACAACTCTTTTGCCCACTGATTGATGGCGCGATCGTCAATCTTTCCTAAACCGACAAATGAATCTTTTGAGTGAAGTGCAGCAGCATTTACCTCCAGTACATTACAAATAACCGTAAAATACTACGCACTCTTAAAAAAAGCAGTGCAACTGTCCTACACGAATATCACCGCACCCGCCGGACAAATCGCCCGCAAATCCTTTGAATTCGGGCAGCGCGTGCAGCAGGGAACTCCGTTAATGGCGATCGTCAGTAACGATTTGTGGGTAATTGCCAACTTCAAAGAAACGCAACTGGCAAATATGAAACCAGGTCAAAAAGTAGAAATCAAATTAGATGCTTTTGGTGGCCGGAAATTAGAAGGTCGAGTTGATAGTTTATCCCCTGCTTCGGGCGCTCAATTTTCCTTATTTCCTCCCGATAAGGCTACGGAAAAGTTCACCCAAGTTGTGCAGCGGATTCCGGTGAAACTTGTGTTTGAGGCCGAAAGTGTTAAAGGCTACGAATCGCGGATTGCACGGGGGATGTCTGCTAGGGTAAATGTTGAATTGAAATGAGGGAAGGCACGACACGGATGTTGACACGGATACACGGATGAATTTAGAAGTCGGGGATTGGATTGTTTGTGAATAGAAGAGGAAATCCCTGACTTCTGGGAGTTTGATAAGTTTGAAAAGCCGGGGATTTGATTTTTTTCGGTTAAGGGCGATCGCCCTTGCGATATCATCTTGGAAAGTTAGGGATATGGTAGTGAAAACGAAACCGAAATCTCGTTCACCAGCTAGTCCAACTTAAAGCGTGTTTTGAAACTTCAAGGGTAAAGAGTATTTACGCCCAGACAAATCAAAATAGTGCCAAAGTATATCTCTTCTCGGATCTGGATGCAGATAACTACCCGTCCTCCTTTCCCTTGTTTCCGTAGAAACTGTTTTACTAGCCACAAGGCTAATGGCATACCACTGCCCATCCACCTTGAAAAGATTTAATTTACCTTGTGGTAATTCATACCAAGCTATTGCTGAAATAAGCCTTCCGTCTACTATTACTGAAATGCTTCCCCCAGGATAACCTCCGCGTGACATGAGATTTTTGTGTAGCTCGCAATTAGTAAAGTCAAGGCTTAGTAAATAACATATTTTTTCAAAGGTTTCATGACTAAGAATATAATTTCTTTCAACTGGCATTTGCAGTAGGATAGCATCTCCTCCTTTTAACTCACCCCAAGCTATAGCTTTAACTTCCTTACTATATCCTTCACCACCCAATGTTTGTGCATAGACTGTAACTGTAGAACCAGGGCTTCCATATCCACACTTGGCATTAGCGATTCGACTACCTTCTAAGTAGTAATGCATTAATCCTTTGATAGTCATTCTCTCTGGCGAGGATGACCTGTCAAATTCCAGCGTCAATGTTCCAAGATAATCGCCCTGCCGAGGAGTAGCTGAAGCTTGCATATTAACTATTGATACTAATTGAGCAGGCAGTGCATCTACATCTTGCTCAAAACGATTTTGAAGAGGAACTGGAATCGAAACCGTTTGTTGTTCTTGCCAGTTTTTATTATGCGAGCTAAGAAAATCCTTTGGGAAAGACCAATAGAAATTGTAATTTTGACGATCAACTACAACTAAAAATGTTGGATTGGGCTGAATTAACCAATAATTAAGAGTCGTTACTGCAATAGGAACTCGAATTGAATCGCCTTTAAATTCAGACTCTTCTGTACCTTTGCATTGAACGTTAAATAACTTTCCAGTTGGGTACTCTCCTTGCATAATCTCACAAATTAAATCAATCCCTATATCCCGATCTTGGGGAACAGGAATAACAATACAAAAATTAGTTAAAACTGAATTAAGAAGGTCAGCAGCACTTCCACCAATTCTCTGAGCGTCTGTACGTTTAGGTAAATTTATCATTACGGTAAAGGAGCTTTTTTCACAATCTTAACTAAACCGCTATCTAAGGCGAAAGCAAATAGGAATACAAATACTTTAAGTAGAAGATGATTTTGTCTGTCTAACTTATAATTGTATCGCAGTTTCGGTATAATACTTAATATAATACAACAATACCGCCACTTCACTCTTACTCTCATTACATCTCAACTGTGAAAAATATTATTGCCAATAAAACAACTCTATGGTAAACTAGAAGATTGTGAATATTAATCAAAAGTAAAGTAACAAGCCGGGAGAAATCAAAATGACACAGCAAACCCTGCACGGAACCAGCCGCAAAAGAAAAAGAACATCCGGTTTTCGCGCCAGAATGCGTACCGCAACCGGTCGATTGGTAATCAAAGCTCGCCGCAGCAAAGGTCGCCACCGCCTCGCAGTCTAGCACTGCATCAAGGTTGAGAGGCCTCCACGATCGCCCTACGCCATGTTGCCCGATACAAACCGACTTAAGCACCGAAAAGACTTCAGCGCCGTATACCGCAAGGGAATGCGCCGTAACTCGGCCCATTTCAGCTTAAGAGCTCTGCGTAAACCCAAAAGCGTCGAATTAAGCAAACCGACAGCCGAAAAATCCTTGCAGCCGACTCGCACAGGCATTTCCATCAGCCTGAAAGTCAGCAAACGCGCTGTAGTCCGCAACCGGATTAAGCGTCAGATTCGGGCAGCTTTGCGCCACCTATTGCCCCGATTAAAATTCGGGTGGGATTTAGTAATTGTCGTGCGTCCGATCGCACAAGAGTGCAATTATGCAGAAATTCTGCAAGAATTAGAGCAGTTGTTGGTAGAAGCCGAGGTACTAGATGGGAATTAGAGAGGAAGTATATTATGAAGGCGGCCCCGCGCCGGGAGACTTGATCCTCAATTTACTCCTGGGGCTGACTGTAGTGGGAATCCCCCTCGCAGTAGGAGGAATTGTCCGGGCTCTGTGGCTGCGGTATCGGATCACCAGCCGCCGAGTGTCGGTAACTAGCGGTTGGATGGGGGGCGATCAGACAGACGTTATCTACTCAGATATAGTCAAAATCGTCACAGTACCTCGCGGTTTCGGGACTTACGGAGACATGGTGCTCACCATGAAAAATGGCAGCCGCTTGGAACTCAGGGCTATGCCGAAATTTCGAGCAATGTATGATTACATTAACGAAAAACTGCCCGCCGCCGCTCAAAAAGCAAACGCAGCCGAAGCTAAATAACCGAACCGCTTCGCCCTCAAATCAGGGTAAAGTCAGTGCGAGTATTGGCAAACTCATTACAACAAACCCGCAGACCGGGCGGTCGATGGACGGGCAATGTCCTAAGATAGAGACAAAACCCTAAAAATTGAGGCGGCTCGCCTTCAGCGGGTAAAAATAGTTCTCAACAGCAAACATAGAGCACCTAAATTAACTCAAAGCGAATGGATTTCGGTATCTCGTTTCTCTCCAACAACCTCATGCTCCCGATCCTAGATTTTTTCTACGGGATCGTGCCAAGCTACGGTTTAGCGATCGTAGCTCTGACGCTTGTGATTCGCTTTGCTCTTTATCCTCTCAACGCAGGCTCTCTTCGCAATATGCGGCGCATGAAAGTAGCGCAGCCGTTGATGAAAGAGCGAGTAGATCAAATTCAAAAACTCTATAAAGAAAATCCTGCAAAACAGCAGGAGGAAATGAGCAAGGTATACAAAGAATTTGGTAATCCTCTAGCAGGATGCTTCCCGTTGGTGCTGCAAATGCCAGTGCTGTTTGCACTGTTCGCAACCCTCAGGGGTTCGCCGTTTTCTGACATAAATTACAGCGTCAACGTTCAAGTTTTGCCCCAAGAACAAATCGAAACTGTTCAACCGCAAGCTTTTGCTACACCGCCCCAAAATATTTACGTCACAGGTACTTTTCATGCTCCTGTTGTGGGCGTAATTTCAGGCGGCGACAAACTCGCAGTCGGCGACACAACCAAGATTAATTTTCAAACCCCAGAAGGCAAACCTCTCAAAGTTTTAGCGGCAGAAAATAAGAGCGAAATCGACTTTGAACCCGGCTGGAAAGTCATCAAAGGCGAAGATCTGATCAAGGTAGATGAACAGGGAAACATTACGGCCTTAGCGCCCGGTGAAGCCACAGTTCAAGGCACAATCCCCGGATTGGCTAGTAACAAAGGATTCCTGTTTATTGAAGCTCTAGGCCGCGTTGGCGCGATCGACTCAGACGGTACAATCCACTGGGATATTTTGGTAATGATCCTGGGCTTCGGCATCAGTTTGTATATCAACCAAACTCTTTCGGGACAAGCACAAGGGCCAAACGATAATCCCCAACAGGCTACCGTCAACAAACTGACTCCAGTCATATTTTCAGGGATGTTTTTGTTCTTCCCGCTGCCCGCCGGCGTGTTGATGTATATGCTGATTGCTAACATCTTCCAGACAGTTCAGTCGTTCATTTTGTCCAGAGAACCGCTGCCCGAAAATCTCCAAAAAATAGTAGACGAAGCAGAGGCGAAAACCAAAAAAGAACAGGGATTAGATGCACTTCCCTTTGAGCCCAAGCGTTCTAAGAAAAAGGCTTGATTTTAACAACAATGAAAGACTCTCAAATGCAGCGCGGACAGCAATGGTTAGAAGAATTGTTACAACTGTCCGCCCTTCCGTCAAAAGTGGTATGCGAACAACAAAAAGATTGCTATTGGATGACAATAGATGAAAGCAATCTGACTCAAGAACAAGTTGCAATCTTAGTCGGGCCAAACGGTAATGTAATAGATGCCATTCAGTACCTCTGCAACACGGTTCAGAATATAGGTCAGGAAGTAGAGGAGTCAATTCCTTATACAGTTGAACTAAATGGCTATCGCATCCGCCGCCAAGAGGAATTGCGATCGATGGCAGAGTACGCAGCGGATCAAGCGCGCTCGACGGGAGTTGAATTTGAACTCAAATCGTTGTCTTCGGCAGAACGCCGTCAAGTCCACAGCTTTTTGAGCGAATGTGAGGACATAGAAACTTACAGTCAAGGACAAGAACCCGATCGGCGTTTGGTGGTGCGGCTGCGCTGACGCTAAAGAAGGAAGAAGGAAGAAGGAAGAAGTTAAAAATTAACTATTCCTTTTGACCTTTGAATTCAAGAATTAGGAAGGCGAAAGATTATGGAGACAATTTATATCCCTCATCTACTCACAAAAACAGAGCGGAAAGAGGTCATTGATTTTGAAGAATTTATCCCCGATTTAGAAACTCTTACTCCGGTGCGAGGGCGACTGCAAGTGGCTCACCAAGGGAATTATCTTGAGGTGAAGGCAAAAGCTGAAACAATTGTTACTCTCACCTGCCACAGATGCTTGAAACAATACAATCATCGTTTGGCACTCAACTCATCAGAACTAATCTGGCTCGAAGAAACAGCAAATCAAACAGATTCCAGTTCAGCAGAAATAGAAGTTGCTTTAGAAGATTTGGTGGAAAATTTGTCCCCAGGGGGCTATTTCTCTCCGAGCGATTGGGTGTACGAGCAAATGTGTTTGGAACTGCCGCACAAACAGATATGCGATACTGAATGTCCGGGAATTTCTTTAACTGATGATGAAACAAATACAGAAAGCTCCGAAACAGTCTCAGACAGTCGCTGGGCCTCTCTGGAAGCACTTAAACGGCAATTGCCTTAGTCAGTTGGCAGTTGGCAGTTGGCAGTTGGCAGTTGGAATTAGCTAATAACAAATAAGAAATAACAAATAAGAAATAACCACTGACAACTAACAACTAACCACTGACAACTGACTAATGACTATTTTTAGCGACGAGTTTGAATTACTGCTGCGATCGCGCTACCCCCTAATTTACATTCCGACACGGGAAGAAGAGCGCGTAGAAGCGGCGATCGCCCAATGCGCCAAAAAACAGGGTTCTCGCGCTGTCTACATCTGGGATTTTGTTGATGGCTACCAAGGCAATCCCAACGATGCCGGTTTTGGCAAGCGCAATCCCCTGCAAGCTTTGGAATTTCTCGAAAAATTACCCGCCACCGCGCCGGCAATTTTTATTCTGCGCGACTTTCAGCGCTTTTTAGAAGATGTCTCGATTTCCCGCAAGCTGCGGAATTTGGCGAGACTTCTCAAATCGGTGCCCAAAAATATTGTCATCGTATCTCCTCTAATTTCGATCCCGGAAGACCTCAGCGAAGTGATGACTGTTTTGGAATTTCCCCTGCCTGCGGCGGCGGAAATCAAAATTGAGGTAGAAAGGCTGTTAGGGGCTACCGGACAAGCCATTGAAGGGCGTTTGCTGGACGAAATGGTGCGCTCCTGTCAAGGTCTGTCGATCGAACGAATTCGCCGAGTTTTGGCAAAGGCGATCGCCACCAGAGGCGAACTCCATCCCGACGACGCGGAACTCATTTTAGAAGAAAAGCGCCAAACAATTCGTCAAACTCAAATTCTGGATTTTTACCCAGCCCGCGAAAATATCTCCGACATCGGCGGCTTGGACAATCTCAAGGAATGGCTGCTGCGGCGCGGCGGTGCTTTTACCGATCGAGCCCGCCAATACGGTTTGCCGCATCCCAGAGGTTTGTTGTTAGTCGGAATTCAAGGAACCGGAAAATCCTTAACAGCAAAGGCGATCGCCCACCACTGGCATTTGCCTCTACTGCGCTTGGATGTCGGGCGTTTGTTTGCCGGATTAGTCGGAGAATCGGAATCCCGCACCAGGCAAATGATTCAGCTAGCGGAAGCTTTGGCCCCCTGCGTGCTGTGGATTGACGAGATTGACAAAGCTTTTGCCGGATTAGACGGTAAAGGCGATTCCGGGACAACCAGCCGCGTGTTCGGGACTTTTATTACTTGGTTGGCAGAAAAAACTTCTCCGGTGTTTGTAGTCGCAACGGCCAACAACATCCAGTCTTTACCGCCAGAAATGCTTAGAAAAGGCAGGTTTGACGAAATATTTTTTGTGGGTTTGCCCAGTCAGGAGGAACGGCGGGCGATTTTTGAGGTACATTTGTTGCGGTTGCGATCGCACAGCATCAAAAATTACGATTTAGAGCGCTTGGCTTACGAAACTCCCGATTTTTCAGGGGCCGAAATCGAGCAAACTTTGATTGAAGCAATGCACATTGGGTTTAGCCAAAATCGAGACTTTACCACAGATGATATTTTAGAATCAGCTAGTCAGATGGTTCCCTTAGCCAGAACGGCTCAAGAACAAATTCAGTTTCTCCAAGATTGGGCCGCTGCTGGGAAAGCTCGCCTTGCTTCTAGATACGGCAGTTTGAGCCGCCGGATTCAAGGTTAAGCTTTTGAAGTCAGTAGTCAGTAGTTAGTAGCCAGTTGTCAGTTGGCAGTTACCAGATTTTACTCAACATTCAACATTCAGCAGTCAACACTCAACCTTCTTCCTTCTTCCCTCTTCCTTCTTCCCTCTTCCTTCTTCCCTCTTCCTTCTTCCTTCATTTGCGGTTTTATGAACAGTGTATATAGCGTTTTCAAATTTTTAGTGGGTTTTCTGCTCGCGATCGTCCTGATGGCAGGTGCTAGCGTGGCTGCTGCACTTTACTTTGCCGCTAAGCTAACTACTTTGCCCGAAAAACCAGTTTTTTCCAACGACAAAACACCACCTCAGGTTGCGGGCGCTGCGCCGAAGTCAACAGCCCAGGCTAGCCCTGTTTCTACATCTAGCGATGCCCCCTCTCCCAAACCGCTGGAACCGGGAGCTTACCGCGCGATGGTGACTCAGCCGATCGGCTTAATTCTCCGGGATACTGGTAGTCGAGACTCGAATCGCATTGGCGGTGTTGGTTACAAGGAAAGAGTCGTGGTTTTGGAAGAGTCCCCCGACAAAGAGTGGCAGCGAATTCGGATTGAGGATGGCAATCGCGAAGGTTGGGTCAAAGGCGGCAATACTGAAAAAGTTGAGGGCGAATAAAACTTAGACCAAAAATCTACTCCTATCATTGTGAGGGCAGCGAAGCAATCGCAGTGTGTGGATTGTTCACCAAGGTCAATTTTTTTTCTGTCTTTTGCTTGAAAGGGCGGCATACACATTTATCACAAAAAGTCAAGTTAATTTTATTTACGATATTGGGGATTGCAGTGTGAGGCGCACAGACTGCGGGTGCGATCGCCCCTGCAAAATCCTGAATTTAACATAAAAGTCCAGCAGACAAAAGGTTTCAAGAGCTAAAGTTCAACAGAAAAACTCTAAAAAACATAATCTTAACTTATGTTATGAAGGAGACTATGTTAAGAAAATTAGCAAAATTTTAAGGTTAGTTGCAAAACCCAGGCGGTGGTCACCGCGGCAGAGGCAAGAGTGGTAGCTTGGATTACAAGATGTAAGTTTTGAGCTCTTCAGCTACCAACAATAAAAAATATGTACGACAAACGTCCCGATCGAGATTTGGCGACTGCGGCTGTTACTGCAGCTTTGGGAGCTGGGGTCGTTACCTCTTTTGCGGTTAGCAGAGGGCAAAACCCGCTGGTAGCCATCGCAATTACTGTTTTTGCAGCGGGAGTAGCTGTAATTTGCGATCGGTTCGGCTTAATTTAAGCGATCGTCTATTTTTTAAGAGAAAGTCAACTTATCAAAAAATCCCCGCCCTATTTGCAACTTGCAAAAGTGGGGATTTGTAGTGGCTAGTTTTTTGGTTAATCAGCGGTACTTTCCCAGACGCACTCGCCACATGAAGAAGCCGCGTTTCTTAACAAAAAACCTACGATTTCAGGCTCTTTACCCGACAACCAATTAAAGTGATGAGAACCTGCGCGCAAGTCTTGTGGTAATTTCTGCGGCAGCCAGATAAAATATTAGCCAGCACTACCCCATAACTTATTCTGTTTCGGCCTTAAAGGCTAAGATGTGCTTGCAAACTTTTTTGCTGAGTCTCGCGCCTCTAGAAGCAGCGATGCTATCTTGGTTATTACCTGTAATTATTATTGACGGTAAATTTTTTAGAAACACGGGTGCTTGGCGCTTTCCAAGTAGAACTTAGCGTTGATAGAATCCAAGCCAAGCGTGCCAAAAATCATTTTTGGCAGTTTGCTCACACAACCCACCCACAATTTCACACTAAAAAATTATGGAATCTCTTGCTTACCTCGAACTTGCTCTTGTTTGCGAAGCACCCGCAGACTCGAAAATTTTTGATGAGCCCAAGTGGCAAAACCTATCGAGTCAGACATACGTCCGTTTGCTGTCTCTGGCTTTGATGCTGTCGGTTTTGAGTGCAGCCAGTTCGGCTTTTGCTCAAATAGATCCGGGATATCCCAATGTGCGAGCGATTCAAGACAGGTTGCGGGAACTCGGCTATTTTCCCAGATCTTCGACTGGTCAACTCGGCCCGGTTACTCAACAAGCGCTGACTAACTTTCAGCGAGACTATCAACTGTCGCTGACTGGTAGGCCCGATCGAGCTACTGTGATAGCACTCAACAATTTTGCGGGGGACGATCGACCTTTTAATACTATTTATACAAATTATCGGGAGCTGCGTTTTGGAGACGCGGGTGCAGGTGTTTCTGCTCTCCAGCGCAGGTTGAAGCAGCTAGGCTACTTCAGCGCGCATCCCACAGGGAGTTTTCGCGAAGTTACTCAAAATGCGGTTAGATACTTCCAGCGAATTAATCGACTGCGGGTAACTGGAATTGCCGATAGGCAAACTTTAGCTTTGCTGTTTGGTTCCACCCGGCCGGTTCCCCCCGTTACGCTTCCGGGGGATATTTCGGGAAATGGCGGTTGCAAGGGGCTGCGGTTCGGGGACAGAGGGGCGACGGTAGACTTGATCCAGCGGCAATTAAAAGCTTTGGGCTATTTTGAAGGTGGCGTTGACGGCAAGTTCCGCGAACGCACTCTCTACGCTGTGACTCGTTTTCAGCAAGATTACAATCTGGTTTCTGACGGCTGCGCTGACACTGCTACTTTGACTGCTATCGATGCCCAGATGAGGCAAGCTGAAATTACCTCATGGACTGAGGAAGATGACCAACAGAGTAATGCCGGAGATTTTCTGGAGTTGGGCGACAGAGGCCGACAAGTAGAATTTGTGCAGCGGCGGCTGCAAGAATTGGGTTATTACAGGAGCCAGATTCACGGTTGGTTCGATCGACCAACTCAGGCAGCTTTGATCCGCTTTCAGAGGGATAGCGGACTGTTCGGGACTGGAAGAGTCGATCGCAGCACTCGATCGGCTTTGCGGCAAGGCAACAGGCAGGCAGCAGCGCCTGTGCCACAAATCGCCACTGGTCTGCGACGGGGCGATACTGGGCCTGCTGTCCGACAACTTCAGTCTTCGCTCAGAAGTCTGGGCAAAAACCCCGGCCCGGTGAACGGAGTATTTGGAGCCGAGACCGAGTTTGCGGTGCTGTCGTTTCAGCAGGAACGCAATTTGTCACCGGCGACGGGTATTGCCACTCCGGCGACTTTGGCTGCCCTCCAAAATGGATTAGCTGGGCGGGTAGGTGTTCCTGCTGTTCCAATTAGCAGCAGTTTCAACTCTCGATCGAGCATTCAGCAATTACAAAGGCGGCTGCAAGACCTCGGCTTTTACACAGGCCCCATCGGCGGAGTTTTAGATACTCCAACGAGAGACGCCCTCGATCGAGCTCAGCGCAGTTACGGGGTCAGCAGCGACGATTTGTTAAGCCAAACTTTTTAGCCCCAGGCTTGCGGACGCTACATCAAAGAAATCGGGTTTCTGGTTTCCGACTCATTCCTGAAATGATGTATTTTTCTGAAGAAACCCGGTTTCCGCGTAACTGTGATCGCACTTGGGCTACCAATCTTTGTTAAAACTTGTAACAATCCGTACTTGAAATGCGAAAATAGGCTACGTTCACTCGATTGAATCCGGGGCGCTGCTGCCGTGCTGGGCGATCGACCTCGGACAAGACCAATTGCTGGAAACCAAAGACGGCCATCCCATCCGCAAAGCTTCGTGGCACACCGTATGAATGGTTAGCTGGCAGTCTAGCAGGTGCAACCCAGACTTTTCAGCTTGCTTCATGCCAATTTTCAAAATCGAATCGTTGTTAAATTCGATCGTTCTGTTGCACTGAACGCAGACTAGGTGGTGGTGGTGATGCGGGTAAGGCTGGTTTATTTCATAGTGTTTGTGACCTTCTGCTAGTTCGAGTTCGCGGAGGAGGCTCATCCTTGCCATTAACTTTAAAGTTCGGTAAATGGTGGACAAGCTAATGTTTTCTCCGCGATTTTTTAACAAAGTGTACAAATCCTCCGCACTCAGGTGATTGCCTTTGGGGAGGTTCTGAAAAACGTGCAAGATGGTTTCCCGTTGGGGAGTCATCCGCCAGCCTTTGTCATTGAGTTCGGATTTGAATGAAGACGCGGTGTAAAGTGCCATTGTGACCCTCTCAAGAAAGTCTGCCTATTGACAATAATACACAACGATCAAGATATTTTGCAAATATCGCAGCTTATTGAAAAAAGATTGAGGAAAAAATTTGGTTTTTGATATTTTTTTACTTTTAACAAGCTTGATGACTTGCTGCAGAGGACAGAGAAGTTGTTTAGAAGTAAATATTGTTACTTCTGCCGAATGCCTCATGCCTTCTGCACAAGTGCCAAATGCCTTGCTCCCTGATTAATCGCGCTGACTGACCGTCCCAATTTAAGTCAGAGACTCCAGATAGTCGCGGACGCGGTTGCGACGCTTGGGTTGGCGGAGTTTTTGCAAAGCTTTGGCTTCAATTTGGCGGACTCGCTCGCGGGACAAGTCGAGGGCGCGACCGATTTCTGCCAGCGAATAGGGGTGTCCGTCGCCCAAACCAAAGCGCATCAAAATTACATCTCGCTCCCGGCTGGTCAAATCTGCCAGCAGTTGCTGTAAGTCCCGGTGCAGAGCTTCTCGCATCAGCATTTCTTCTGGGGAGATGCTGTCGGTTTCGAGCAAGTCGCCCAACTCTGTATCTTTTTCGTTGCCCACTTTAGTTTCCAAAGAAACAGAACGGGGAACTCGCAGCAAAACTTCTCGGACTTGGGGCGCCGTCATGTCCAACTCGACAGCGATATCTTCGATCGTAGCTGTCCGACCTTTTTCTTGAGAAATTTTGCGCTGGGCTTTTTTGATTTTGTTAAGTTTTTCGGTGATGTGGACGGGGAGGCGAATGGTGCGGCTTTGAGTGGCGATAGCCCGCGTAATTCCCTGCCGAATCCACCAGTAGGCATAGGTGCTAAACCGATAGCCCCGCGTCGGGTCAAACTTTTCTACAGCTCGCTCCAGTCCGAGAGTACCTTCTTGTATTAAGTCGAGCAATTCTAAACCGCGATTTTGATATTTTTTCGCCACCGAAACCACCAGGCGCAGGTTCGCCTTAATCATGTGGTCTTTAGCTTCGACGCCTTCAGCTTGAATTCTTTCGATCGTCTCGACTGTCATCTCTGCTAACTCTGCCCAGTGGCGCTTGCCTTCGGACATAATTCGCTTGAGTTCTGGCACGTCATCGACGCCGGCAGTTAATGCCCAGCGTTCCAGGGAAGGTTTATGTCCCAACTGTGCTGCTAAGCGATCGCGCACTTCAATTAAATGCACGAAGCGCCCAATTAGCCCTTCTTCCTGGGAGGCGACGGTGTTGCGTAATTCCAGCAATTTGATATAGCGCTGAACTTTTTGAGCTTCCGAGACTTCTTCGTCTCTACCCAAGAGACGAACCCGACCTATTTCTTGGAGGTACAGGCGCACTAAATCTGTAGTGCGGCGGCTGGCATTTTTTTGCAATTTGGCTGCTGGGTCTGCATCTTCTGTCTCTGCTGGGTCTTGGTCGAGCAGTTCGTCTCCAGCTTCTTCAGCATCTTCATCCAACACATCACCTTGCAAGGGATTGACTCGCAGTTGTTCGTCGAATTCAGCTTCAGCGTAAAAAGAGGTGGCTGGCATAGTGATTTTCTCAGTGGCTCCGGGTGAAAAGATGCTACGCTTAGCGGTTATTTATAATTAAGATGCCCATTTGGTTAAGACGAAGCATCACCGCTTTGTGTTTCTTTAGTAACTTTTCTGACTTTTCTGCTGTTGTTCGATCGAACTTTTGCTGCCCCACTTGTTTTACCAAGATTCTGGAAAACGCTAAGAACTTTCTGATGTAACAGGTTGAAGGCCCGAAAAGTGTGTTGTACTTCTTTGTTTATGTAGCTAGTATAGATAGTGACTGGCTAGAAACAAGTGACGTTAGTCAGAAGTTAAGTTAATCTTCATCACCAATAACCTGGTTCCCGATCACTTCGGAAAATTAGCCATTTTTTTAATAAAACTTTATATAACTCGGCGCTGTTGATTAAATACGCGGCAGTGAGCGCAGAAGTTTAATCCATTATAGAATATGGGTTTCAGAGTGGCTAGAGTCCCCAGTACCGAGTTATTGGCTGACGCAAAAACCGGGTTTCTTCCTCAAATTTCTGGATTAAAACCTAGAAGTTTGAGGAAGAAACCCGGTTTCTGGATCTTTTTTAGGTAAGTCGCGACATTGAGGCGACGATCGACCGATAATTGTTTTGCTGTTGGCTGCTGCTTCCCGCTTAACCTCACGCCCCAAACACCAGCATCTGAAACCGGGTTTTTTGCCCAGGGCCTGCATATAAAGCGCAACTTTTTCCTCGCTGTTACCCGGTTGATCTGCTTTTAGTGAGAATGGTGCGATCGGGCGCGAGTCAACTCAAATTAAAATTGCTAGCGTGGGTAAAGTTTCATCAGTTCCCTCACCTGTTCGGCGTGATAGGAACTGCGAGTTAAGGGAGAAGCGACAACTTGCAAGAATCCCAAAGATTCGCCAAACTTTCTCCAAGCATCAAACTGTTCTGGAGGCACAAAGTTTTCTACGTTTAAGTGCTTTTGAGTCGGTTGGAGGTACTGTCCAACTGTTAAAATATCGCAGCCGACAGCCCGTAAGTCCTGCATCGCCTCCCGAATTTCGGCGTCTGTTTCTCCCAGTCCCACCATGATGCCGGATTTGGTGTAAACCCCAGGTGCGAGTTCGCGACTTCGCTGCAATAGTTCCAAGGTGCGATCGTACTTTCCTTGCGGTCGCACCTTGCGGTAAAGTCGCTTTACGGTTTCGGTATTGTGGTTGAGTACGTCTGGGCGGGCTGCGAGAATGATTTCTAAAGCTTGCCAGTTGCCGCACAAGTCGGGAATCAAAACTTCTATAGTTGTGTCCGGCATCGCACAGCGCACTGCTTGAATGCACTCGACAAACTGAGACGCGCCCCCATCCGGCAAATCGTCCCGGTTGACAGAGGTAATCACGACGTGGTTGAGTTTGAGCCGCTGCACTGCTTGGGCCAATCTTTGTGGTTCCGTGGGATCTAAAGGTTGGGGCTTTTTCTCAAAATCGATGTCGCAGTAAGGACAGGCGCGGGTACAAGCCGGGCCCATAATCAAAAATGTCGCAGTACCTGCGTTGAAGCATTCGCCGATGTTCGGACACGACGCCTCCTCGCAAACCGTATTCAGGGATAAATCCCGCAAAATTTCTTTGACGTTGCCGACGCGCTCCCACTGGGGGGCTTTAACTCGCAACCACTGGGGCTTAACTGTCACGTCTGTCTCCGCCTGAGTAGTATTTTACAAATAATTATATACGAGGTTGCTGAATTTTCAGTTGAATGTGATAAGCTTAAAATATAGTGACTAATTTCGGGATGTAGCGCAGCTTGGTAGCGCACCTCGTTCGGGACGAGGGGGTCGCAGGTTCAAATCCTGTCATCCCGATTATAAAATTAAATTGGATATTCCCCAGCCAGTGAGTTTGTTTTGGGCGATCGTCCGGGTGTGTATATTTGTGGTACGCATAAATTAGTCTCTGGGGCGATTCCCTACGGGATAGCTGCGCTTCACGGGCGTGTTAATTCCCCTTTGCTAAAAAATCAACTGTACCGACTGTTTTGCCAGAGGGAATTATAGAATAAAACGTAAACAATCAGAGCAGCAGTAGAGAGTAGAGAACAACTCTTTGCCTTCTCCCTCTGTGATGATTTAGGACAGTGTTCGATCGCAGGTACTTGCTGAATAATGAGAACTTTGACCAAGGTTTGAAACCGGAGGCAAGTATAAATACTGCAATAATTCTTAAATACAAGTTCATTAAGATTTACATCTTGAGATAGATGAATTAATAAGTGAATTAGCTTATAATAAAACTTAATTGTTAGCTTGTCTAAAATTAACCCAAAAACCGGAGGATATTCCAATGCAAATAAGTGGCAAAGCCTTCGGCTCCTGCTCTCGCTGCGAAACAGTACCTGAAAAAATAGAGGGCAGGGGAGGTCTATACCTGTGGTTTCCAGTATCACACACGTTGAATAAGGTTATTTCTGCACTGACCAAGGCTAAACTTGAATTCGGGCTGTTAGAAGAGAGCAAGTGTTTGTACATTATGCTTGAGGGCATAGCAAACGAAAAGTTTAAGACCCTAGCATCATCGGTGCTGACAACTCAAGAGTTGAAAGAGACAAAAGTTTTGTGGATGCGCGAAGTTGAACAGCCAAAACTTAGCGATTTTTATCGCAGCACTTCCTTAGACTATTTTATTAATTTGAGTAACTCTGATTGGCTGTTAGATTTATTGTCCGAAGAACGCATTACTACACATTTTCAGCCCATTGTTTATACCTCAGATACTTCTAAAATTTTTGCCCACGAAGCGCTACTCCGAGGAATTGACGAGCAAGGAAACTTAATTTATCCGGGCCGGATTTTTGCCCAAGCAGAATCAGCTGGCCTAATTTTTCAACTAGATGTTTTAGCCCGGACTCGCGCTATCCGCGAAGCCCATGTTTACGATATCAAAGAACTACTTTTTATTAATTTTTCTCCCACTTCAGTTTACGATCCCGCTACGTGTCTGCGGAGAACAGTACAGGCTATTGATGAAGCGGGAATTCCTCACAGCAATATTGTTTTTGAAGTGGCGGAATCTCAGCACCCTCCTGATATGGATCACTTAATTAATATTCTGAGGTTTTACCGAGAGGCGGGATTTTTAATTGCCCTGGACGATTTTGGCAGCGGTTCTTCTAATTTAAATTTGATGCACCAACTGCGTCCAGATTTTATTAAGTTGGATATGCAATTGATTCGCAACGTCCATCAAGATTATTATAAGGCTCTCATTACGGAAAAGATGTTAGAAATTGCCGCTCAATTAGAAATTAAAACTGTTGCTGAAGGTGTGGAAACTTTGGAGGAGTTTGAGTGGGTGCGAGAACGGGGAGCAACTTTTGTTCAAGGTTATTTGATTGCTAAGCCGACTTCTCCGCCGATCGCAGTTACGAGCTATATTGGTGCTGAACCACTACCTATTTCTGCTTAATAACGGGTTTTCAGTTGCGATTGGGCGCTACATTGGCTCGTTCCCAGGCCTCTGCCTGGGGACGCATATCGGGAGGCTCTGCCTCCCTTAAAATGAGACAACAATTGGGAGGCAGAGCCTCCGGATTTTCATTACCAGGCAGAGCCTGGTAACGAGAATAACTAGCATTTTAAACGCTCAAATTGCGTCGCAGAAACATTTCTAAGGATTCCATTCTCATGCCGTAGATTGATTCCAAGTTTTGCACTTCTTCGGGAGTGCAGAAATACTCGTTACCCAGCAATACCCGCAAAGTTCCTAAGTCTTTTTGAGCTTGAGGATTCAATAAACCCAAGGCATTTCTCAAACCGTCAAACACAACCAGTGGCGGGTTGATTACCATCGGTTCGCGATTGAATAAGCGTGCAAAAATGCGGGGAATGTCATCCCTTGTCAGCACATCCGGGCCACCGACTCGCAGAATTTGGTTGCGGGCGCCTTCGACTGTTGGCGAGTCTGCGGCAATCTTTGCTAAGTCGTCGGTACTGACAACAGAGGTGCGGTTTTTGCCGTCGCCAATCAGCAGGTAAAGTCCGGTTTCTCGAAATCTTTCTGCTAGGGGTAACAAGCTGGAAGCAAAACCGGCAGGCCGCAAGATTGTATAATTCAAGCCACTGTTTTGCAGGTATTTTTCTACTTCTCGCTTGGCTTTAAATACTGCTGAATCTTCGTATCCGCGATCGACTCCCAGTACCGAAAGAAAGACAAAGTGCTGCACTCCCGCTTCTTTGGCGCAGTCGATCAATTCTATGTTAGCGCGGTAGTGAACTGCTTGAACGTCGCCGCCGGTGCCGTGGCTGCTGATAATGTATTGCACTCCTTGGCAGGCTTTTTTAATATCTTTGTCTTGTTTTAAGTCGCCGATAAAAATCTCGGCGCCTCGGTTTTCTAGTTCTGAGTAGCGAGATGCGAGGCGAACGAATGCGCGGACAGGCTTCTCTTGCTGTCTGATTTCTCGTACAATTCGGCGGCCTAGTGCGCCTGTTGCTCCGGTTACTAAGAACATGATTTTTAGTTGTTGGTTGTTACTTACATATTGCACTTTTCTCAATAGTAGGCAAGATGCCGGTTCCACAAAGAGTGAATTTTCTTGTGGGGAGTAGGGGGTTGGGCATCCTGTCCGCCCATCCAAGGCTTATTGAGAATGGGGCAAGATGTTAATTGTTATTAACCTTATAACTTATAAATCAAATTTCGACAATTACGGGGGCGTGGTCGCTGGGTTTGATTAATTTTCTGGGAGCAGTATCTATTGTACAGTTTTTTGCTTGTTCGTAGAGGGGAGGGCTGAGATAATGGTGGTCGATTCTCCAGCCGTTGTTGCGGGGAAATGCGGCGGCGCGGTAGTCCCACCAGCTATAATGACCGCCTTCTGTGGTGAATTTGCGAAAGGGGTCGTTTAATCCTAATTCTATGATTTCTGTTAGCGCGAGGCGCTCGGCGACAGACAAGCCGACGGAGTTAGCATTGGCTTTGGGATTGTGGATATCTCGATCGTCCGGGACGATGTTGAAGTCGCCGCAAATACACAATTTGGGGGATTTATCTAGTGCTATTTTGAGGTATTCTTGCAGCAGTTTGAGCCACTTTAGCTTGTACTCATATTTCTCGCTGCCAACTTCGGAACCGTTGGGAACGTATACGCAAATAATGCAAATATCGTCTATAATCCCCGCTATGAGGCGTTTTTGTTCGTCAAACATACCTGTGGCTTCGTCGCCGAGAAGGGGGGCAAATCCGGTGCTGATTTGCGTTAGGGGCGATCGGCTAAAAATGGCGACGCCGTTGTAGGATTTTTGACCGGAAATGTAGCAGTTGTAGCCGAGGTTGGTGAAGGGTTCTAGGGGAAAGTCTTTGTCTGGAACTTTGGTTTCTTGGAGGCAGAGAACGTCTGGGGAGTTTGTTTGCAACCAGCTAGTAACGTGTTCTAGGCGGGTGCGGATTGAGTTGACGTTCCAGGTGGCGATTTTCATTAATATAGTAATCCTAAAGGTTAGGTGAGAGGGAGAGCGATCGCACCTATTTTAACCCATTTTATTCACAGTCTAGTCACTTGATTTGATAAATGTAAGCATCTTCGATCCACGTCTGATTAATCCGATCATTCGTCATTCTTCTGCCTGATAAGTCTAAATTCCAATCTTGTTGTATCTGACGTAAGCCCTCAATTAAGTCATGTTTTGGGCTTACTGCTACGAGGGCTGTCCAATCGATTTTCAATTCAGGTTTAACTTCGCGAAAGACTGACAGAATTTCCCCATAAGTTTTCAGCGAACCTTCGCGATCGTACAGAGGTGAAGTGAGCATCAGCCGCCATGTTTCTGGTTCTGGTGCGTAGTTCCAGAGAGCAGAATCAACTGATAGATTTGCTGCATTTAGAGCGTCTATTAGTCTTTGACCTTCTGCTATTTCGTGACTTAATAATGTTGCTGTAGCCATTGTAAAACTCCGTGAGTGGGGTCAGTAATTGCTAAGTATATATCCAGGGCTTTTTGTTGGCTATGTATTTGATAGCGGCTTTCTTCTGACCAGTCTCTGACCTCTAACCATCCCACTGAAAAATTAGGATCGTCGAGGAGAGACCTTAACTCTTTATCAAGTTTAGCAACTTTAACCAACTTTTCTAAATCGTGGGTGTAACTGTCCATAACAGTTTTCTTGTCAGGAAAATCAAATTCCTGAGTTTGCTTGGCAATGCAAGCCTTTAAAGCGCATTCGATGACATAACCGCTGAGGTAGTAAGCACCTGAGTATTTATGATTGTTGAGCAGCACTTCTACTTCTTCAAGTCGAGTGAGTGCTAGGTTCTGTAAATCTTGGCTATTCAAAAGTTTAGCATACCTCCATAAATTTTTACTATCTTAGCTATAGTTTAGCAGAGCGATAAATTTATCAGTTTTTGTGTCGGGTTTTGTTGATTATATATTCTCTGATTACTGGCGCGATCGTAAAGTGCGATCGCCCGTTTTGTTTGACTGTTTCAACTAATGACCGTCGTCCTAAAGATTGCATGACTTTCAAGAGTTCTGGCGGTGATAGTTGCAGGTTTTCTGGTATTTTTGAGATGTCGGCAGGTTCGGGGGTATTGGCTAGCCATGCGATCGCCTGTTGTTCGGATGCGGTTAGGCGATCGAAATGCTGGTGCAGGAGTGATTCTAAGTCTCCTAAGAATAGGGTATCATAGGAGAGGAATTCGGAAACGCTACCGCCGAATAAGTCTTGAATCAATGTGGCAACTATATTTAACCATAAGGGATTGCCTCGGTAAAGGTCGATTAGTTCTGACCATTTCTCCGGTTCTGCTAAACCTTTTTCTCTGAATATTTCTTGTGCTTCCGCGCCTAAACCGTTGAGTTGCAGAGATTTGCAGGGGCGGTTTTCGCCTTCTAAGGCGGCGATTTCTCTGGGTTTTTCCCAACTCAGGAGGATTAAGCAACTGTTGTGGGATGATTCTGTTATTTGTTTGAAGAATGCGCCGTAATTTTCATATCCAGGTTGGTAATTTCCTGCGAGTTGTTGGCTGCTGAAGATGGTTTGGATATCATCGAGGATGATGAGACAGCGGTGTGATCGTAAATATTTTAGTAGGGGCAATCCCCCCGTGGTTGCCCTTTCTTCGGGATAGGGAACGGGCACGGGGACACCGCCCCTACAGGATTTAATTAAGTCGGTTTGGAGTGATGCCAGCGGTGGAGAGTTGCGGAGACTTCGCCAGATGATGTAATCGAATTCGTGTTGAATTTGTGAGATTAGTTGGAGAGTAAGGGCGGTTTTGCCAATACCGGATAAGCTTAAAATGGTGATGAGGCGGGTGCGGCCTAAAATCCAGTTTTCGAGGGTGGTGAGTTCGGATGTGCGGTTATAGAATAGGTTGGGTTCTGGTGCATCGGATAAGTCTAATCGCTGTTTGGGCTGAGTTTTGCTAGAGGTGTCCTGATTTTTATTTTCTAAGTTTGGGGTTTCTAAGAATTCAGGATGGTTTGCACAAACCTTAAACTTACCAACTTGTGCATTGTCGCCAAAATGTGATGAAACTATCGAAAATTGCCATCTTTCCACTGTATATGCAAAGTTAGATTGATTGATGTCTTCACCTAATGTTTCTGATAGAAGTTTCCATAATTTTGCTGCGACTTTTTTGACATGAGCTTCGCTACGGTAGCAAGTTTTGGCAATTTCTGGGTATTTCTGGCGTTGCCAAGTGCCTCGCAATATACCTTCTTGTAGATGGTTGAGGTGTTTTTCTGTCTTAGCGAATACGAGATCGTCAGCCACTTTTAAGACTTCTTCAACGTCCATAGGTCGAGTCAGGGTTTGGGTTTTGCCTATTGCGATCCTACTTTATCCTACCGTTTGATACTTTAGCAACTAAATCCTACTTTATCCAACTGAAAGAAATCAGGAAAGGTAAAAAAATGCCTACTAAATCCTATTGATTTGATTTGATTTGAGTATATTTTTCACATATGCTAAAAAATCAGGACGCAATAAATTTAAGCAATTTTTAAGAAGGAATGGCTAACATCAATATTGCAAATACTCCCGATGCACAAGGCACAGAGGATGATGACTTCATTCGTGATACTGATGGCAGCCGCAGAACGTTCGGCTTGGGGGGTAATGACTGGATCCGTGGCTTGGGTGGCAATGATGAACTGTTCGGGAATCAGGGTCGTGACACACTAGATGGTGAGGGCGGGTTCGATACCCTCTACGGTGGTAAAGATGCAGATACTCTTGACGGTGGACTTGACGATGACGTTTTGTTTGGGAATGCGGGCACTGATACCCTTATTGGTGGACGCGGCAACGATCAAATGTTTGGGGGGCGTGATAACGACAAGCTATCGGGTGGCGACGGTGCGGACATTTTATCTGGAGATTTAGGTTTTGATGTTCTGAATGGAGGAGCTGGACGAGACACGTTTATCCTTCAAGATGAAGTCGCTACTAATACAGTAGATTTTCTGCAAGACTTCTTCCCTGGGGAAGACAAAATTGCACTTCCAAAAGGTCTGACATTTGCTGACATCGAAGTCCTGACATTTGAAACTGCTGGGTTGAATCCACGTTTCGTGGAAAGGCAGTTTGAACCCTGGAATGCATTTTGTGGCGTCTGCGCTGGTGCCGATCAAAATCTGGCTTTACGAGTTAAATCCACTGGTCGAATTATTGGACTTGTGGATAAATCGCCAACTACTCGTGTTCCTCTAACACCAGCGAGCTTGACAGCAGCGGACTTTATCAGCAGTTGAGGATTCTGCTATGCTGGGTGGTAGCCTGTCGCTATCGGAAATAACGTGGGAGGGTGAAAACCCCTGCGATTTATGGAGGGGATGAAACCCGACTCAACAGGTTTTAACCTGTTGTCTCTCTTGTTTCCCGCGTTGATTTTCAGTGTACTTTTTAACTACTAATGAAGAATCTACTGAAAATAAGTAGATAACCAATTGCCAGCAAGGTAAGTAAATGCAACTCAGCAAAAGTGATATAGCTCATAAACATTAAGGAAAGGGGCGATTCGGCGAAGGCAAATAGGCTGCGACGAATCGCATTTTTTGATGATATAGCAATCGCTTTTCAATTTAGAAATAACCAAAAGGCGATCGCCCTTACGTCCCAACTTGTCACAAAGTGCGTGAAGCGCAGCTATCCCGTAGGGAATCGCGCCTCTTCCGCTGTACTTGCAAAAAAATTACATCCAAGATAAACTAGGAAATAGAAACTAAGCAACCTCTGATGCTGAAAGCAAAAATATAATGAAAACTAAAAGCTTCACAGTCATCATTTACAAAGAAGAAGATATGTACATTGCCGAATGTCCAGAAGTCGGCACAATTGACCAAGGCGAAACCATAGAACAAGCGATCGCCAATCTCAAAGAAGCTACAAGGCTCTATCTCGAAGAGTGTCCTTTACCCGACGAAATCACTCCCAGGTTTGTAACTAGCATAGAGGTTAGCTATGCCTAGGTTGCCCAGAATATCAAGCCTAGAAGTAATTCGCGTACTAGAGCGTTTAGACTTTTATCAAGCCAGACAAACGGGTAGCCACGTTGTCCTTAAAAAGCCTCTTCCAGACGGAGAAATTGTTTGCGTTGTGCCACTCCACCGCGAGTTAAAAATTGGTACTCTCAGCGGTGTTCTAAAGCAAGCAAAGGTCACACCTGATGAGTTTATAGCTAATTTATAAGTGAGAATAACCGGGTTTCCCAGTAGATGAGTTTTTGTAGCTTGTAGGGGTCGATCGCGATCGTAATGAAATAGCGATCGCCCCTCATCTCCCAATTTGTCAAAAAGTGCGTGAAGCGCAGCTATCCCGTAGGGAATCGCCCCTACATGAATTATTCAAACTAACTCCGACACACTCAGCCGCCCTTCTACGGGTTCATACTCATCCTCTAAAAGCCAATACTGCGCCTCATCATAACTCTTACTAGAAAACACAACTTTATAACCCTCAGCCGGATTGTAGATCCGACAATTTCCCTCAGCGTCACTTAGTAACAAAAGAAGATAAGGCGGTGAAAGATTTGGATCTATCCATACCTCTGTAAATTCCCAGTTATTCTTCACTAAATCGGCTTCGAGGCGTAACGTGGTATCGGTTTTCTGCATCAACTTTTATCTCTCCGTAGTAAAGTAAAAGACGGCTACCATCCGGGTCAACTCTATAACCAATTGATTCAGCAAAAAACTTACCATAACGATCGTAGCCCCGAATCGTACCTGTAAAGTCTCCATCTTCTATTATGGCTTGAGCTACCTGATTCATAGTAGCCTCATCGTTAAAAATATGAGCAGCACGTCCTTTATTAAGCAGTCTTCTCATTTGTGGCGTGTCTGGCAAGTGTTTAGCAATGTGCCTGCTGTCAAGGGTGATTTGGCAATTAATTCCACTCATTAATTAATTACTGAGCATACAAGTATGATTAAATCATGCGATCGCCCTTACATCCCAAATTGTCAAAAAGCCTGTAGGCGTAACCAGCCACAGGCAATGGGCGCATAATCCCTATGTCTGTAGCAAATCCCCATCAGTCAACAGTTGATACTACCAAACATCGCTCTAAAAAATACTTGACAGTGAAAATGTGGGGGTGTATTATAGAAGTAGTGCAAACAATGAAAAACATGAGACTAAAAAGTTGGGAGTCTCCCCGCAGCGAGGGCAGAAACTCCAAAGGTAAAGGCGGCTCAGCCAGGGCTCGGCAACTCAAAAAGCAACAGCAAACTCTGCGAAAACAGTTAAAAGCTCAACACGATCGACAAAACTACCAACAAAACCATCAAGGGAAGGAAACCGATAATTCCTTCCCTTTTTTTGTATTTTTCCGCTGCTCAATCCCGCTGAATGTTCGGACAAATCGTGCTAGTAATGCTCGCCTGCGAGGGTTGCTCTTGCCAGCAGTTGAGAATGCCTTGCAACTCCCCCTTCAAAGTTTCTAAGGCTGCAATTTGCACGGAAATTTCCTCTACCTTAGCCGTTAGATGCTGCTTCGCTTCAGAGCAAGGCAACTCTCCCCGATCGCGAACCTGTAAAATATCCTTAATCTCCTGAAGGCTCAAACCCAGAGCCTGAGAGCGTTTAATAAACGCCAACCTGTTGAATACGGTTTCGCCAAACAAGCGATAGCCAGCGGGCGAGCGCTTTACCGCAGGAGACAGCAAGCCCATCTCCTCATAGTAACGAACAGTTTTGACCGACAAACCACTACAGGCAGCTACAGAGCCAATTTGGTACAGTTTCTCGGCAACAGAAATATTCATAAACCAAGCATCCAAGATCGAAAGACTTTCTTGCCCTATCTTTTAGTGCCTCAGATCCAGGGAGTCGATCGGCACATCGCCCAGTCAGCATTGCCCAGTAATCTTAATAAGGAGGATTTTTTTTAGACACATTAAGCACGGGCAACTGAGGTCTAGAAGACTGAGGAGGAAGATAGTATTCGGGAGCCGGTGCGGGTTGTTCGGCTCCAGAGCGGTAAAATTGCCACCAGCGGAGAGCCATCGCCACCCCAGCGGTACCCAGCCCAAAAGCCAATAAAGAGCCACTCGCACCGATGCTGCCGATGGCTGCATCGACAACGCCCACTGTCACAACAAAGCTGGTAATTGGCTCTCTACGGTAAGCTGACCTCAAAAGTCGCGTCCACGAAGCATTCATTGGGTTTTACTCTGTTCTATATTTATTTACAAGCTCTAAAACTTAGAGTTGGCGGAACGATCGGGATTTCTAGCTCAAAGACTAGCTTCACCTAAATTAATCTTCTCGCCTGTGGGGAATTGTACGGGAGCGAGGCAAAATTGCCAAGCTTGTCAAATCAAAATTCCACCCCATATATACCTCCAAAAGCCAGCTATTGCATTCGGGAACAGATCTCTCTCGGCAGAGAAGTCGCTGGGCTTGTTTGTAATTAATATTTTAATCAATTCCCGAATTTGTCGCGGTCCGCAGAACTCACACCCGCTGCCGGAAGAGTCAAGACAAAGTGTAAGGCTGACCGCGCCATTGCTAAAATTAGTTGAGACCTAACCAGGACAGCAAGCCCTGGCCTGTGACATACTCGATAATTAAAGTTACAGAAAAACCGATCATCGCGGCTCGACCATTAAGGCGTTCCGCGTAGCTGTTGAAGCCAAACTTTGGCTGTTCCAGTTTGGGAGTGACGGTGGGTTGTAGTTGTGTCATTGCTTTGGGTACCTGGCGATCGACGCTATTCAAATGTGAAATCCAATGTTAGTTACAAATCTTAAACATTGCTACTTCTATTATAAAGAGGGTTAACCGCCGTCAACCATCCCCGAAGAGAAAAAACTGCAGCCAACTAAAGCCACTTAATTATACCCGCTCAAAATATGACTAATCAGTTAGATAACGATAAGCTTCCTATCGCCGCACAGCGAGTTGCCTTTGCCCTTCGTACAACAGGCTGGGTTTGCTTCTGGGTACAGTTAGTGCTAGCGGTGGTAGCGGCGATCATTTTGCTCTTTGCCATCCCCTTCGCCATCCCCAGCGCTACCGCCGCTGCGGGTTCAACCAGTGCCGGCACCGGCGGTGGCGTATTTTTTGCTATTTGCGGGCTAGCCGTACTCGCTTACAGCGTATATCGCTCTTTCCGCTTCACCCGCTTGTCGAGACAACTGCGATCGCCCGCTAACGCTGTCCGCCCCAAAAAAGCAGACACCATCAAAGAGGTGCGGCTGGCACTGATGAGCAACTTGTCAGGAATGGTGCTGACGCTGATCGGCGCAGAAGCCATCAGTGGCACTCTCTTAGCCAAATCTCTAGCTCAGCCGCAAGCCTTGTTCGGTGCCGCAGTCGATGTGGGTCGATTTATTCAGCCCCTAGATATATTTGTGGTACTAGCCAATACTCACGCTACTGTTGCCCATTTTGTCGGGATTTTCGGGGCTCTGTGGTTGCTCGATCGCATCCACAAGCAATAGACAATTGGTAAGTGGCAATTGCGCCTCTGCCACTCTCCCACTCTCTCACTCTCTCACTCTCCCTCACACTCCCACTCTCCCCCAACCGACATCCGGAATCACTGCCAACCTGTCGAAGAACGTACTCAGATACCTTCTACCAAGACAACATGAATATCATGGCACTGAAACCCGAGGCTTATTTTGGGGTGACAGATCACCCAACTATTGAAATTTCTCAAGAAAGTTTTCGTTCTGTCCTAGGTCAAATAGAAGCTGAACTCCTCTGTAGCGACACCTATAGCCAGGCTCTCGCTAGCTTGCAAACAATGTTGGGCGAAGCAGCCTCCGCTGCCGAAATTTTAATTAGAGCAGTTAGCAGAGAAGCCGTCAAGCTCGCCTTTGATCGGTTTCCCAAACAAAACAAAATTGAACCGCAAGTAGCCGAAGAGAGTTTTGGTGCTGTAACTCCCGGCATTGGGACGGTGACAGAATTTAAAGAATTGGAGCCACCAGTAGCTGTTCCTGTCTTCTATTGGCGCAGCGCTAGTGTGGAAGCACCCCCCCAAACCGAGTCCGACACTCAAATTTCCGATCGAGACACTAACACTTCTGAAGACAGCAAACAAGCGCCCCAAGACGAAATTAAAGTCGAGTCGGCTGCACCTGCAACTGTCACCGTCCCCGGAAAATCCTTCCCAGGGTTCGGTTTTCCCAAAAAGCCGAAAAAACTCACAAAGGAAGAAGAAGCAGCTTTAGCCGTTCAACAGCGAGAAGAGTGCCTGCGGGAGTTGGGTGGAGAATTGCGTAAGGGACGGCAAATTCGCTCCCTATCCCTGCAGCAACTCCACAGTCAAACTCTCGTGCCGCTGCACCACATCGAATCGATCGAAAATGGGGAAATCGACAAACTGCCCCAAGATATTTACGTTAGAGGTTTTATCCGCAGACTCGGCGACGCCTTGGGACTAGACGGCAGCGCTATGGCGAATGCTTTGCCCAAACCCGCTCCGAGCCCAATTCCCAGTATGTATGTGTCTGTTTCCGATTCCGACTCAGCCGAAGGCTTTCAAATGCGTCCGCTGCATTTGTACATCGGCTACACCGCTTTGATGGCTGGGGCTGTAGGGGGTTTGGGTTGGCTGTCGCAGCAACCCGTGGTGCCAGGAGCACAGGCAGTACCTCCCATGCAGGTGACACCGCCAGCCTCAGTTGCACCGGCTCAGAAGACTCCAGAAAAAGCACCTCAACCGGGTTTGAAGAAGTCTAACCGTAACGGGGTAATGATCGTGGGGGCTGACATGGCGCCGCCGGAGGTGATTTTTGGTTAGTGTGTGTCGGGCGATTGATCGCCCGACAACACTCTTGGCGCAGGTGAACTCTGAAACCCAGTTTCAGAGTTCACCTGCATAGGGATACTTACTTGAAAACATGAGTAGTGGAGAGCAATCACCGTTTAGATTTTAGTTGAATCCCCCACCTTCATCCATCTGTGGAGTCAATTTTAAAATCTCGCGTCTAAAATCTAAAATCGCCTAGCCCTACACCCAAAGTGAATTTTTAACTGCATCAGGAAACCCGATATGTGCGATAAACTATCTATTTGACCACTCCTAAAAGAGGTTTCCGATAAGATGAGTTCCCCAGCCACCGCTGCTTTCCCCGATCTCGATCCGCTATCGACTCACTCGCCAACAGTCACGAGTTTGGCGGCACCAGACAGTGCTTTGGTAACGGCGGCTCAACTGCCACAAGCATCTTGGACAATAGAAGATAGTGAGAAACTCTACCGAATTCAAGGTTGGGGCGAACCGTATTTTTCGATCAATGCAGCCGGCCACGTTACAGTGTCTCCCAAGGGCGATCGCGGCGGTTCCCTCGACTTGTGCGAACTGGTAGAATCCCTCAAACAACGAAATTTGGCTTTGCCCCTGCTGATTCGATTTTCTGATATTTTGGAAGACCGGATCGAGCGCTTAAATTCGTGTTTTGCCAGAGCGATCGCTCGGTACAACTACAAAAATGTCTATCGCGGTGTGTTTCCAGTTAAATGCAACCAGCACCGACAATTAATTGAAGATTTGGTGCGTTTCGGTCAACCCCATCACTTCGGGCTCGAAGCCGGCTCGAAACCGGAATTAATGATAGCTTTGGCGACCTTAAAAAACCCAGGCGCTTTATTAATTTGCAACGGTTACAAAGACCGCGAATACATAGAAACTGCTATTTTGGCGCAGCGGCTAGGGCAAACTTCCGTAATTGTGCTGGAGCAAATAGAGGAAGTAGAACTCGCAATCGCCGCCAGCAAAGCATTAGGAATTAAACCGATTTTGGGAGTGCGAGCAAAACTCACTACCAAAGGCGTTGGTCGCTGGGGAGTTTCCACGGGCGATCGGGCAAAATTTGGCTTGACAATTCCTGAAATTATTCGCGCAGTCGCCGAACTAGAAAAAGCTGGAATGCTCGATAGTTTGCAGTTATTGCACTTCCACATCGGCTCTCAAATTTCCTCAATTAGTGTCATCAAAGACGCCATTCGAGAAGCCAGCCACATTTATGTAGAATTAGCTAAATTGGGAGCTAATATGAACTACTTGGACGTAGGCGGTGGACTCGGCGTTGACTACGACGGGTCTAAAACAAACTTCCACGCTTCCAAAAACTACAATATGCAAAACTACGCTAACGACGTAGTAGCGGGAGTGAAAGATGCCTGCGACGAGCGCAAAATCCCGGTTCCAATTATCATTAGCGAAAGCGGGCGGGCGATCGCTTCTCACCAATCAGTGTTAGTTTTTGACGTACTCGGTACTAGCGATGTCCCCAGAGAAGTACCAGAACCAGTAGATGAAAACGCGCACCAAATTCCGCGCAATCTCTACGAAATTTACCAATCTATCAGTCCCGAAAATTACCAAGAAGTTTATCACGATGCTATCCAATTCAAGGAAGAAGCAGTCAGTTTATTTAACTTAGGCTATTTGGGGATTGCGGAGCGGGCGAAAACCGAACAGTTGTACTGGGCTTGCTGCGATAAGATACAGGCGATCGCGCGGCAAAAAGAATACGTATCTGACGATTTGGAAGACTTAGAAAAGGTGATGGCGTCTATTTATTACATCAACTTATCTGTTTTCCAGTCAGTACCGGACAGTTGGGCAATTAACCAATTGTTCCCAATAATGCCAATTAACCGACTCGATGAAGAACCAACTCAGCGCGGTATTTTAGCCGATCTCACCTGCGACAGCGACGGCAAAATAGACCAATTTATTGATTTGCGAGATGTGAAGTCGGTTTTGGAACTGCATACTCTCAAACCTGGAGAACCTTACTATTTGGCGCTATTTTTGGGAGGTGCTTATCAAGAAATTATGGGCAACCTTCACAACTTATTCGGCGATGCAAATGCAGTTCACATTCAGCTAACACCTTCTGGCTATCATATCGAACACGTTGTGAAAGGAGACACTATGAAAGAAGTCCTCAGCTACGTACAGTACGATGCAGAAAATTTGGTGGAAAGCATCCGCCGTCAGACAGAAGCAGCTTTGCAGCAAAATAAAATTACTCTTTCCGAGGCCCAACTTTTGCTGCAAAATTACGAACGGAGTCTCAGCCAATATACTTATCTTCAGTCTTAAAATGTAGGGTGCCACCTAAGCACATTACCACAATTAAAAGCTGAGATCATAAATGTAGAAGTAGGGTGCGCCTAGCGCACCTTACCTTGAACAATTACCAATTATTCAGGACGGAGAATTTCTGCGATCGCCCGCCGCTCTTCTCCGTGTTGAGTCGGTAAAACTTGGCGAGCGTCAGTAATCAGCCAATCGAGAGCCGCCGCTTGCAAATCGATCGCAGCCCCGGTTTTATCAACGCAGTAGCGCCCGAACACCAGTTTGTCAACCAGCCGCACCTCCGGGCCCAAACGGGAATACTCAAAAATCACGCTGTTTTCGACAGTCGCGCCACTGCAAAGCCAACAATTTGGGCCGATCATCGTTGGGCCGACAATTTTTGCTCCATCCTCAATGATCGTCATCCCGCCAATGTAAACAGGCCCAGTAATATCAACCTTATCCCAGTTGACAGCTACATTCAAACCAGCGTAAATGCCGGGGCGCACTTCAATTCCCGGAATCGAAACATTTTTAACTTGTCCGAGCAGCACGCTCTGAATTGCCCGCCAATAGTCAGGAACTTTGCCGATATCTACCCACTCAAAGTCCATGCTAATCCCGTAAAAAGGCGCACCTGCTGCTACTAGCGCGGGGAATAACTGCGAACCGATATCGTACTCCTCGCCCGAAGGGATGTATTTGAATATTTCTGGTTCAAAAATATAAATACCAGTGTTGATGTCGGTACTCAGAGCTTCTTCTACAGAAGGTTTTTCTTGGAAAGCTTTAATTTTGCCAGACTCGTCCGTAACTACGACACCGTAACTGGGAACCTCCTCGCGGGGAACCGATTTCATAACAATAGTAGCGATCGCCCCTTTTTCCCGGTGCCACTTCACAGCAGCAGTCAAGTCCAAGTCAATCAAAGCGTCGCCGCACAGCACCACAAAAGTATCATCAAAAAACGGCGAGAAGTCCTGAATCCGCTTCATGCCACCAGCCGAACCCAGAGCCTCTCCAATAAGTTCTCCCTCCTCAATTCGCCCTTCAAAAGAATAGGCAATTTGTACCCCAAATTTTTGACCGTCACGGAAGTAGTTTTCAATCACATCTGCCAAGTGGGAAACATTGACCATAATCTGGTCAAATCCGTGCTGTCGGAGCAATTCAACCAAAAACTCCATCACTGGCTTTTGCAGGATGGGAATCATCGGTTTGGGTATTGTCTGAGTAATGGGACGGACGCGAGTGCCTTTACCGGCCGCCAGAATCATCGCTTTCATTCTTAACTTCCTCAACCCTCTGTTAATTGATATAAACTCAACAATTAGATGCTAGCGGTTGCGATCGAATCGATCGATCACAGCAAAATCCTGACCTGTTTATAGGCGACATCGTACCAGGCTATCAATCATTTATTCCGAATTTACCTAGATTTAAGAAACCAGGTATCGGGAACCAGCAATAACTTCAAACTCTCGCTCTCCGCATCCCAGACTCAGCAACAGAATGTCGGCGAGCGAGGTTCTGTCTGGAATTTTAACCGACGCAGTGGCATAGTTATTAGTTTCGCCCGAGAACCTAATACCCTGCAAGCTCAAAGCGCGCGGATTTTGAGGTCTTGATAAAACTCCTCTTGAAGCAACTCTACTTTAGACTGAGCCGAAAGCAGCAACAACGCCCAAAAGATACCCACGCGGTCATGATTTGGCAAGTGAACTTCCCCAGTCGATACCGGGTGTTCTGGGCTGACAGAGAAGTGCAAATCCTTATCATGCCAAAGTTCCAGCAGTTGTTCCAAGTCCAGCCAACCCTCGTCAATTTCTGAACCCCGTTCTGCCAGAAACCGATCGAGTTCACTAGCAGTTTCCACCAAATTTTCTTGGTGAGCTAGCTCAAAGATAGCCTGGGCTGCTTGCGATCGCATTTTTGAGGTAGGGCGACGCCGGGGGGTAACTGTCTGCTCCATTGCTGCTTTCATTAGCTGCAACTGCTCAATCAGTTCTGGGAGAGTTACCGGGCGTTTTTGCGGTAGTTGAGCTACACCACGACGGCGCAATTGCCGCTCCAAATGCTGGGGCAAGTGTCGCCCTCCTGAGTGCTCTGCGTCTTCGAGTGCCGCCTCGTCGGCCGAGTCGGGATTCGCGGGGGGTTCTGAGAGGACGATACTTTCTGCTTTGAGCAAAACCAGCATGGAAGCGTACAAAAACGCTTGGCCGGAGTGGGACAAATCGGAGAAATCCTTACTCTGATCCGCATCGCAGGCGTTCGTAAGCTTGCTCAAACATCGATCGAACACTTCAATTACCTTAACGTCCCAAGGATCAATTTCTCCCCGTTCGGCTAGGTCAATTAAAATTGCGATCCCCTCGGAAATCGTTTCTAAACCATCTTGGTCTCGGGAAACGGCCATTCGATTTTAGATTTTATATTTTAGATCTTAGATTTTTGATTTTCTCTCTCGGAAAACGAGAGAGCATATCAAGTTAAGTGGCGGTGATTTCAGCAGTTGTACCCTCAATGGCTGCTATTTCTAAACTTATCGGTTCTGCACTTTCTAACAAAGGTTGTTGGACTTCTACTTCGGCTTTATAGCGTTCAAGATTTTGTTCTAATTCCTGAATCCGCTGCTCTTTTTCCCGAACTTGGCGGAGTTGTTGGCGCGACGCGAGGGTTCGCTGCATTCTCGACCACAGACTGAACAGCCACGCTAGTGTGGCCCCTAATCCAGTCGCTACAATTAGTTCGACGCACAGCGGAGCTTTAACTTGGACGCCTTTGATAACTTGAATCGCGACTGGCTCTGTATTTTCGATGCTGAATAATACTAGAGCCAAGCAAATCAGAAAGATGAAGAAGAAATTTAGCGATCGCATTTTCTCTGTCCCTAATTCTCAATTCAGGTTAAGCAAATTATTTACCATTTGTCAACTGTTTTTTGACAGATATTCTCAGTTTTTTTGGATAATATCAAATCGGGTCAATTAACCATAATATCCGGGGAGGGGCGGGTTTATGGGAGTTCTGAGAGTGGATTGAAGATATTGGTTAACCCGCCCCTCTAGGACATATCCTCTTTAGGTTTGACCGATGTTTTGCGGTTTCTTACCGATTCCCAGTGCTGGCAATATTTGATATTTCAAAGCAATGCCCGCCGCTACAAATAAGGCAATAATCAGCGCCCCAATTCCTACAGGACTGGGAATCCAGAATATCGCCTCCAAATAGTTAACTTCTCCGGGTTTGAGCTTCCAAACTAACTGTTTTCCTTGCTGATAGGTTTCGGGAACCAGCGCACCGGCAACAGTTTCAATACTTTCGGCGCCCCAAGGCGTGTTCAAGCTAAAGTCTAGCTCCAAAAGTCCCCCCGGGCTCAGCAGCAGGCTGCCATTAGAAGAAAGCAGTGAAAGAGAGCGCAAATCCAATTCCAAACTCAACCGATTTCGCAGCACCAATAACAAATTATTCTGCTTGACACTAAGGTGAGATTCAAACTTCGGCAAATCGGTTTCTAGCGGACTTGCGACCCGATATTTGGTGGTTGGTGCGATCGGATTGTAAAATTGGTTGAACTTGTCTTGCAACTCTGCTCCATTATTGAAAGGAATCTTCACTAGAACTTCTGTGGGGGAAAGCCGTTTAGTTTTTCCGTCCAGCAACCTCACCCGGCGTTCTACGCTTTTCAACCATTCTGCAACAGTTTCGCTGCTGAAGCTCGTCAACCTTTCCCCCAGTTTTATGTGCTGCACGATTTCGCCACGAGTTTGACTCTCAAAGTTCACCCCGACATCGTACTGAACGCATCCACTCACTAGAGTTAAAAGGCAAAAAACCAAAGGTAAAAGAAAGAAAAACTGCTTTTTCTTCTTCCGAGTTCCATCCTTGACATTTTGCTCTTTCATTGTACCTTTTTCCCTGTTTTTCCCTATTTGCATGAATTAGCAAAGCGTTGAATTGTCGGCAGTATTTATGTGTTTTTATTTCCACGTCTGGACTTGCGAACCGCATCCCAAAAACCCGGTTTAGGGGCTACCGAAGGGCGATTTCACAGATGCTTTGTGGCAGAAACCAGGTTTTTTTGAGGTGAGTGCTAAGATTTTTCTAGCAACAGTATCAGCGTCACCTAGAATTAACCGCACTGAACTTATTGCCTCGAAGCTACACCCAACTGTTGAAACAGTATACTCGGCAAATAGGCTGCACCGCCTACCCATTCGGCTTCGCTGCTCAAATCTGCCAAATTTTTAAAGGCTTCAAAAATGCTGCCTGCCACCATTGTATTCTTGACGCGGCCGACAATTTTGCCTTTTTCTACTTTATAGCCTAAGTCCAAATTGACAGAAAATTCTCCAGCTAACTGATTGGACTGACCGGCTCCTAAAACCTGCTCTACTATTAGACCTTCGTCCATGCTAGCAATCAAGTCTTGAGTGGCGGTATTTCCTGGGGAAATGCAAAAGTTAGTCAAATCCGGGCCTGGGCGAGACAATCCGCCACGAAAACCGTTCCCGGTTGATTCTACACCGGCGCGAGCGGCCCACCTGCGATCCCAATAAAATCCGGTGACAGTACCTTTGTCTATCAAGACTTTGCGGGTGGTGGGTGTACCTTCGTCGTCAAAGGGACAAGCAGAAGGGCCTAAAGTGGGGTCTTCAAAAAAGGTAAAGCGTTCGTCAAATAAGGTTTCGCCGATTTTGTCGGCTAGGGGAGAGGCTTTTTGAACTACTGCTTGACCTGAAAGGATGGTATCAAATAGGCTGCCGAGGGTGCTAGCGGCGGCATTGGGGGTAAATAATACTGGGTAGGAACCGCTGCTGATGGTGGCTGAATGTTCCGCGAGGCGGTATTTTTCGAGGAGTGATTGGAGGATGCTGTCGGTGTCTAGGGGGCGATCGCGCGCTACGTCGTAACTGTATGCTTGCATAAAGTCTTCTCCCTTTACCAAATTTCCCGTGATCGAGCCGCTGACTATTTGGCTGCTTCTTTCGGCATACAGGTCTTGCGTTGTGGCAATTTTCACTCTGCCGCTGCGGACGTGAAAGCCGACATCTACCATAATATCGGGATTGTAAGCGTGAACTTGCTCGATGAGGTTTTTGCCGTTTTCGACTAATTCTTGAGTTGTGGGTGGAGTGTAGGTGGTTTCCGGGCCTTTTAGGTGGAAGTTGGAGGCGAGTTCAAATTCTGCGGGGTCGCCGATTTCGGCTGTTTGAATCGCTGCATCTACTAAATCGTCTATCCGCGTTAAATCTGTGGAACTAGCAAAACCGATTTTGCCTTGGTAAATCAGTCGCAGTGCAACGCCTTGCAGGGCTTTGGTTTGCAGGGATTTGAGACGATTGTTTTCAAATTCTATGGGGGTGTCTTGACTTGACAGGTAGTATACTTCAGCCGCATCGGCGCGCTGAGAGGCCAATTTCAAAATCTGTTCTATGGTTGAATCGCTCACAATAATCGCCTTTCTGGTTTGGTCTTTTTTTTATTTTAGCAATTATCGCTATTCAACTTCTGACTCCTGCCTCATGCTCGATAATTAATCCGTGTATCCGTGTCAAAATCAGTGTCGTTCCTTCCTTCTTCCTTCTCCTCTAATTGTAATTCACACTGTTTAAAAACATAGTTAACGGCTGCAAAGAGTCGCTCTAAGTCCTGAATTGTATAGAAAAATTTATTTTGAGTAAACCTTTCTAATTTGAGCTTGCCAAACTGCCACATTGCCCCATTAGAAACAATACCAAAGATAGTTTGTTCTGGTTGATTGTTAAGTCGCTGCACGGCGATCATTTCTGCCAAACACTGCCCCCATCCTTCATCAAATGCGCTCTCTTTCTTGGCTTCAACTAATATGAAATAGGGCTTGTCAAAAACTACTGTGCCAAGGGGGGAGCGCTTCGCCAATATATAATCTGGAATTCCTGACAGATTCTCATTATAGACTAAGGTTTGGTGGCTCCAAAGGAGAAAATTACTTCGATAATTTTTCCAAACTTCTTTTAATACAGGATAAATGATATTTTCACAAATGGCGATTTCCGAGTTGTCAAATACTCCCTCATTGAAAATCAATTCTAATTCATTCCGAAAAACTTCGCTGACTGCAAATTCTGTTTCGACAATGAAATTATCCCGCAGGTAATTAATTTGGAATTCTTTGGCGACCGCGCTGATACTTTTATAATTGCTAAAAGGCATTGCTTAACTTCTCTCAGTAGGGGTAAGGTGCGCCGCCCGGCGCACCCTAGAGATAGAGTTTGTGGGAATGAAAAAATGATTAATAACTAATAAATAAGCCGCCTAAAATTAGCCCGATCGCAATTAACGCCACCCAGATAAACCTATTATCTTTCGTATTAACCTGACTCAAATCTACAGGCTCTGGTACGACTGGCTTGGGTTTAGCGTACTTGATATCAGCGTTTGGATTGGCTTGAAAACTGATTGATTGATTTTCATCTAAAGCTGCCAAATCAGGAATTTTCACCATCCATTCAGGAGGGATAGTAAGTTTGGGAGCTTCGAGAATGAACAGCAAGCGCTTTGCTTGCTGGCGGGTTTCTTGGCGGGGATGGCGGGTGAGCTTGCGGCAAAGCTCGATCGCCCTTTCTGTATTGCCAGAGGCTTCGTAGGCTGTCACTAGCCACATCTGCACCTCGCCGCCCAACCGGGAATTTCGATCGACTAAACCGGTAGCTGTTTCTAAACTCTGCACAGCTTGAGCATACCGGCCACTCTCAAAAGCTACTTGCCCAGCTTGGTACTCAGTTTGAACAATTTCTAACTTTTCTGAAGTCACAAGCACCCACCCAATTCACAAATATTACTTCCCCAATTCCCCAAACACTAGAATTCGCTGTTGTGTTGCGACATACCCGACTCGTTGTCGCGCTTGGAACCGAGCAAGTCTAAATGGTCTACCTTAATTACCGGCTTCGAGCGATTTGAACCGGTATTGCGGTCTTGCCAGCGATCGAACTTCAAAGAGCCTGTTACGCCAATTAGAGAGCCTTTGCGAACGTAGTCAGCAGCAATCTGCGCTGTTTTGCCCCAGATTTCCAGATTGAACCAGTCTGGTTGATCGCTGTTCTTAGTTCTGCGGTTCACTGCCAGGGTCAAACTACACTTAACTGTACCCGACTCAAAATACTTCACGTCCGGGTCGCCGCCGACGCGGCCTACTAAAGTCACAACATTAAGACTCATAAACTTTTTTGGGAATGTGGTCGATCGGTGATGTAGTTAAACAGTCCACACGCGCATTAGCCTCCAAACTGAACTTGGAACAACGCTTGTGAGGCTTCATCCTGATTGTACACGCAGTTAGCAGAACATATTGATAGTGGATGATTGGCGAGTCTGCGCTCAACCTGAGCTCGACAATGTACATTTCTGACTAGACTCAGGATGAAAAACGTAATAGAATCCACCTCGGTTACACTTTTGTAACAACATTATTGCACACAATAGTATTTTAGTTTTTGGGGGGGGTACGAATCAGTGGGTCTTCTCAATCGATTTTCGTTATCTAGAGATATGGGTATCGACCTCGGTACTGCTAACACGCTCGTTTATGTATCGGGCAAAGGTATTGTTCTGCAGGAACCTTCTGTAGTGGCGATCGACCAAGATTTAAAAATAGCGCTGGCTGTTGGAGAAGAAGCCAAGAAAATGCTCGGGCGCACGCCAGGGAATGTCATAGCACTGCGCCCGCTTCGCGATGGGGTAATTGCAGACTTCGATACGGCGGAACTGATGCTTAAGACTTTTATCCGCAGAGTTCACGAAGGCCGAAGCTTAGTTTCGCCGCGGATAATTATTGGCATCCCCAGCGGTGTCACCGGAGTCGAGAGGCGTGCTGTCATTGAGGCGGCGACTCAGGCCGGTGCTAGAGAAGTACGGTTAATTGATGAACCCATCGCTGCGGCGATCGGGGCTGGACTGCCTGTTGCTGAGGCGACTGGCAATATGATTATAGATATCGGCGGAGGTACGACGGAAGTTGCGGTTTTGAGTTTGCAAGGTACGGTGATCAGTGAGTCTGTGCGGGTAGCCGGCGACGAACTCAATGAGGCGATCGTCCAATACATGAAAAAAGTTCACAATTTGGTCATTGGCGAACGCACTGCTGAAGAAATTAAGATTCAGGTTGGTTCTGCATATCCAACTCCAGAGGATGACGATGTAATGATGGAAGTGCGGGGCTTGCACTTACTGTCTGGTTTGCCGCGAACTGTTACTATCAAAGGCCCAGAAATTCGCGAAAGTATGTCGGAACCGCTTTCAGTAATTGTGGAAGCTGTCAAGCGTACTTTGGAACGCACCCCTCCGGAATTAGCAGCAGATATTATTGACAGGGGAATTATGCTGGCTGGTGGTGGCGCGCTGATGAAAGGTTTAGATACTCTGATCAGTCACGAAACAGGAATTGTCACTCACGTGGCAGCAGATCCGCTGTGCTGCGTGGTTTTGGGAACTGGTAGGGTATTGGAAAACAAACAGTTGGAACGGGTTTTTAGCGGGCAGTCGTCGCGCAATATGTAGTTAAAAAATTTGGGATTGTGGATTTAGAAATACGGCTGCAATCTCAAATCTAAAATCCTGACATAACAATTTTAGATTACTGAAATTATGCTAAAAAATACATTCCGAAAGTGGTGGGATCTGCGACTGCAAATTGCTCTTTTAGGTTTAGCTGTAACTGCCGCTTGGGGAGTTCGACAAACACAAGGTGCTGCCGTATTTGAAGTTTACAATTGGGTGACTCGTCCGTTTCACGCCAACGGCTCTGGGCAAGAGGAACTCATCTCGGCGCGTACTCAAGAATTGCAAGCGCAGCTATTAGAATTAGAAAATCAAAATCAGAAGCTAAAAGAGCTTTTAGGTTACGTTTCGGCTAAGAAACCTACAGGGATTGTAGCTCCTGTTGTCGGTCGCAGCGCCGACCACTGGTGGCAGCAAGTAACCTTGGGGCGCGGCAGTAACGATGGCATTAAAACAGATTTTACTGTGATGGGCCCCGGCGGTTTAGTAGGCAGGGTTGTCAGCGTTACTCCTAATACTAGCTTGGTGCTGTTAGTTAGCGACGCTACGAGTCAATTGGGTGTGGGAATTACCCGCAGTCGTCACATGGGTTTTATGCGCGGGAAAGGCGGAAATCAGGCTGTGATGGAGTTTTTTGAGAATGTTCCCAATGTCAAGCCTGGGGATGTGGTTTCAACTTCTTCTTACAGTCAGTTGTTCCCTCCTGGTTTGCCGGTCGGAAAAGTGGTTTCGGTGGATATGAATAAAACTCCGGCTCCAGAAGCTGTTGTTGAGTTCTCTGCACCGATGAATGCTCTGGAGTGGGCGGTGGTTTACCCCCACTCTAAGCAAGCCGAACCGACGAACTCGGAGGGTCAATCTTCTGCACTATCTGAGGGATCACAGCAACAATGAAAGCTTTATCTCGGATGTCTTCGCGATCGCGCCAATTTCTCAATTTCGCCGTTACATTTCTATCTGTGATGCTGTGCATACTGATATTGCCCACTCGGATGCCGGGAATGGAATTGTTGGGAATTGGACCGAACTGGCTGTTAATTTGGTTGGTAGCTTGGAGTATTAAGCGGAAACGTACAGTTTGGGGAGCTGCTAGCATGGGCTTGGTTTTGGGGTTTCTTCAAGATGCGATGACGGCTCCTCATCCCACCCATGCTGTCAGTCTAGTTGTTGTAGGAGTCTTAACAGTTGTTTTGCAGAAAACCTGGTCGATTCCGGCAGATATTGTTGAGAGAGATCCGATTCCGATCGCGTTAATTGTTTTTGGGATGGCGGTGGTAGCGGAAACGGTGATGGGGCTACAATTTTTTGCTATGGGCGATCGGGCTTTACTGGAAATTTGGAGCTATCACCAGCGAGTGGCTTTGTGTTCTGCCATTCTTAGCAGTCTTTGGGCTCCGGTGATGTATTTTCCGCTCAATCGCTTGTGGGAAATGACCAGGACTTTAGAAAAGTCTTAGTCAGCCATTAGTCATCAGCCATGAGTCCTTAGTCAACAGTTAACTGTTAACTAATTACTGTTAACTGTCGTCATTCTACTATTACTTGTTGACCGGAACCTAATAAGTGATGAACGGCAATAATCAAGTCGCTGAGAATGAAATTAGGCTGGTGCTTTTGGAGTTGATAGCGGCTGCGAATTCCGCAGGTAACGGCAATTGTAGGTATTCCTAATGCTTGTCCTGCTAGGATGTCTGCTTCTGTATCTCCGATCATCCAAGCCGAACCCAGGGATGACTCAAATTCTTCTGCAACTTCAGCCAACAATTCAGTTTTTAAGGCTGTATAGTTGTGATAGGCGGCATCCGCCATCTGAGTTCCGCGAATGCTAGTAAACAGTCTGGCTAAACCGTAATTTTGTAACAGTTGAACGGCTTGATTTCTCGGCCGCAGGGTGACTAAAATCAGCCGCACGCCACGGGAGTGCAGAAGTGCGATCGCCCATTGCACTCCTGGCTGGATACGATCTAAGTGCAACAAGTCTGGTTGATTGACAAGCTGACTGACGCATCCGAGAAAAACGTGAATTTCTTCTCCCGACAAGCCGGAACTTTTGGCGATTTCAGCATCGGGTACTCGGTTTTGTTTCATTTGCCAAAACTGCTGTTTGCTGAGGATTTGGATGTTGAGGTTGATTCCCCTAGCAAGATAAGCTGCTTGAGTGTCGGCTAATCCCTGTTGATAGGTGGCATAGTAGCGATCGGACACATCGACTATGGGCCCGTCTAAATCGCAAAATACCGTCATCCGGGGGGACGAGTCAGCCTCTGATGGTAGCTTGTACTGAAGGTTTTCGGAGTCTTGGGCGACAGCAGTTAACATAAAACGTTAAGTAAATCAAGGGAGTTATACATTTCTTGACTTTAGCAAAAAATGTATAAGTTATAATACATAATTTTAAATGAGGTTATTAAAAAAACCTATTAAGTTTTTGAGGATTGGGTTCAATAAGGGCGATCGAGCCTGCGCGTGGATAAATTCAAGGGAAAAAGTGATTTTTGTGGCTGTTGATATGTGCTTTAGCCATTAAAGTTTAGAATTAAGTTTTTAGTCTTTTGTAATTTACCCATGCTCAAACAAAGCGATTTTGTTAGGAATTCGGACACTAATCGAGTAGAGGTGCTGTCCGAAGCACTGCCTTACATTCAACACTTTGCCGGTCGCACAATTGTGGTCAAATATGGCGGTGCGGCGATGAAAGATAGCAATCTCAAAGACAAGGTGGTTCGGGATATTGTGCTGCTAGCTTGCGTGGGGATGCGTCCGGTTGTGGTTCACGGCGGCGGCCCGGAAATTAATATTTGGCTGGAAAAATTGGGCATTGAGCCGCAATTTAAGGATGGTTTGCGGGTGACTGATGCGGCGACAATGGAAGTTGTAGAAATGGTTTTGGTGGGGAAAGTAAATAAGGAAATTGTTTCGTTAATCAACCAAGCTGGCGGCAAAGCAGTGGGATTGTGTGGCAAGGATGCCAATCTCATTCAAGCTCGTCCAGATGGCCGGGAAGGAATTGGGTTTGTGGGTGAAGTCAGTGGCGTGAAAATTCAGATTTTGGAGTCTTTGGTGAACAGCGGTTATATTCCGGTGGTGTCGAGCGTGGCAGCCGATGAAACCGGTCAATCTTACAACATTAATGCTGACACGGTGGCTGGGGAAATTGCGGCTGGTTTGGGAGCAGAAAAGTTGATTTTGATGACTGATACGGCGGGAATTTTGGAGGATTATCACAAACCAGAGAGTCTGATTGCTAAGTTAGATATTCAGGAAGCGAGACAGTTGGTTGAGTCGGGAGTTGTGTCTGGGGGGATGATTCCAAAAGTTAATTGTTGTGTGCGGAGTTTGGCTCAGGGTGTGAAGGGTGCTCACATTATTGACGGTCGAATTCCTCATGCTTTGCTGCAAGAAATATTTACGGATGCGGGGATTGGGTCGATGATAGTTGCTTCGGAGTTTAGTGGCGCGAACTTAAGGCCTAAGTAAGGGGTAAATCCTAGCGTGGGGAGGGCGGGTGCGTGAAAGAGGTAAACTCGCTGCGATCGCGTAGCTCCTAACTAAACCTGCCCCTATAAAGCTTAAGAAGGTACTTCTGGGAAATGACTTCAACTAATTCTAACCGTTGTTGGATTTCAGATTTTATTAAACTATGATAAAACATTTGAGAGTTTTGGATTCTGTTGCGATTCTCACGCCGATTTCAAATACGCGATTAGCGCTAGTGGAACCAGAATACGCATCTATTTCTAGTTTGCCAGTTGGACTTGTGGGAACTATTGTTGAAGTGTATGATACGGGAAAGGAATGTCAGTATTTAGTGGAGTTTGCTGATAGTCAAGGCAGTGAATATGCTATGGCTATGTTGAAAGCCGATGAAATTTTAGTCCTGCAATATGAACTTGCAGTTGCTTAATAATGTGAGGAGAATAGAAGTTAGATAAGGGCGATCGCACTTTTGGAAGAAAAGGGCGATCGCACTTTCTCTAACTTTACTTAACTGGCTTCCAACTATTGAGAGATTCCCGAATCGAACTTAATTGACTGAGGTAGTCAATAAGCTTGGCTTTTTGATACTCAAGACGAGCTAGAATTTCCGGCGCTTCTGCTTCTTTCGTTTCTCGTTCCTTCAAAACGCGATCGAAGTCATTTTGAAACCTGTTGATATAATCATTGATTTGCCGTTCAGCACTTTTAAAATCCGTAGAAACTTGTTGCTCAATCACCCGAACTAAAAGCAACTGGCTTCCTGATACATTGTCATCAATTTTTTGCTTGATTTGTTCTACAGTTTGGCGCAAGTCAACTTGATAGATAGTACGCTGATCTTGAACTTCTATTGTTTTTTCAATAGGAACGTCTATCGTGTAAGTCTTATCGCCCTTACATAAACTATTTGATTTTTTTGTCCTGCTTTTCTTTTTAACCTCAGTTATCTTTTCAGTCCTGGTAAATACCTCAACTTGACGTTGAATCCCTGCATCAATTCCGGGAAAATCAAAACTCGGAAACTGAATCGGGTTAATATTCAGTCTCACCTGTAAAGCATCACCCAAATAATTAGATAACTCATCAGATATTTTTTGAATATCTTCTTGAATCTTCTCGGCTAACTGCTCTCGGATGCTAGTACCCTCTCGAACTAGCTGATCTTGAGTATCTATCCACCAACTTTCAATACTTGGCGCACAAACATCATTAATAGTTTTTAGGATTTTTTGAGCTTCAGTCTGAGTCTTACAACGGATAATGTATGGATCGAACTTTTCAGGCTTATCATCTTGTTCAGAGACAGAAGCATTGAAAGTGTCAGGAACAGTTTCACTCAGTTTATCCCAGAGAGATGTGCTCAATTTGAATGCTTTGCCTAATCCCTCACCAAAAACAGGGATAAATCCTAATAGTGCTTCTCCAATTTCTCCCACTATTTGTCCGAGGAAGCCCATTTTTTCAACTTTTTGGAGTTGGTGGGAACGAAATTCACTTTTTTTTGGGTTTGGAGAGTTAGCGGAACGTGATCCTGCAATCTTATCAATTTCACTGGCTATCTGCTCTTTAGCTCCCTCGGCAAATTTATCAATGCCTTGACTAAATCCTTCAATTAGTATTTGTTTTTGTTGCTCGACAGCTTTTTCTACAGATTTAACTTTGTACCTCGCATTCTCTGAGCGTCTCCTGTAGTCTTCTACTTTTTCCTTGAGGGCTTCAATCCCCATTTCCCAACCCCGGATCTCTGTATTCAGAGTATCTTCAATTGCGTTAGCAGCTTTATCGATTTCTGCCACCACCTCACTCAATAAATTCCAGCCAGAATTTTGAGTAATCTTTTGAATTACTGTTTCTTGAATGTTCAGGATACCGCTATCTTGCAAAGCTCTTGGTGCAATCTCTTCAGGTAAAGGAATTACTCTCCTACCTTTTTCATCTCTGTCAGCATATTTGGCACTAAAGAAATCCTCAAAATCTTTTATCTCCTTTTCAGTTGCTTTTCCTTGCTGAATCAGTTTCGCTAGAAGTCCTTGTCGAGAACTAGCAGGGTAAATAACTGGATTGCGAAAGCCAAAGCCAGCTAACTCTCGCTCTAAATCTTTGATGACATCAGCAATTTCTTTGTCTCTCTCTGTTTTTTGGTCAACTTTATTCAAAATAAAGTAAATTTTTCCCGTGTTTTCAGCTATAAAATCCTTACGATTTTCAACAACATCCTTAAACAAATCAGCAACTGCATTATCTTTGTAGGAAGCGTAGTTTAAAATAAACAGAATGGCATTGCAGGTTCGCAGTGCTTCTAGTGCTGTTTGCTTCAGTGCATTAATGTTGAAGTTTGCAGACTCCCACTCATTAGGGCCGGGAGTATCAACTAAGGTAAAGCCTGTGAGAGAAGATAATTGGCTAATTGCTTCAATCGGATGCTCTATCTCAAAGCGTGTGGTGTTATCAGGATTTCCTTTTTCTCTGATTTCACGGGTACGCAGCAAGAATTTTTGCTGAATTTCGCCAGCGTCACCCTCAACAAGAATGACTGGTTTCTTTTGTCCTTCTCGATACTCTAAAAGTTTAGGAGTGTCGCCCGGTTTAATGTGTCGGACATCTGTACGGCAGATGGTACAGGCGGCCGTTTCACTCGCCAGCACATCAGCACCGATGATAGAATTTAAGAAGGTGCTTTTGCCAGCTTTCATTGCTGCAATGACGGCTACTTGATATTTCTGATCTTGCAAAGCCTTTAAAGCTTTGTTAATTTCATCTTCAATGCTTTGTAGCCCTTGACTTTCATCTCCCTGAATGCGGAGTCCGTCACGGAATTCTTTGAGATATTGTAAGAGGAAAGTGCCTGTACTGTAAATGCTGGTGTATGCTGCTTGAAATTCTTGAGAAGACATAAGTTGACACTCTTTAGTTGAGGGACGGGCTAAGTTAGAGCTAGAAATTCGCGGTTCAAATTGATATAGATTGGGCGCTTACCAACCTATCCGCCAGGGGTTTAAACTCCTGGCGGACTCGTGCAACAAGCGCTCAATATCAACAACCGACTTGAGTTATTAGCCAGAAATTTAAGTCCCTGGCGCGAATCACTGTTTAGTCGTCAGAAAGAGCCTTGCTAATCCCGTAAAATGCCAAACCTGCTAATGCACCTACGGCTATACCAACGGGACCAGCAGCAGCACCCATACCAGCACCTCCACCAATAGCACCAATTGCCGTAAAACCTGAAGCAGCTACCACACCCGCACCCGCAGCAGCACCCGCAGCAGCGGAACCTGCCGCTTTCGCTATTTCATCACCTTTAGCCATTGAAATACCTCAGTGTAAGGAACAAAAACTAACTGTTTGACTAACGAAAGTTAACTAAACAGGCAAAATTTGAAAGATCGCGATCGCACTTTCCCGCTTTTCTAAGTATTTGCACTTAGACGATGAGTCGGTAATTTAATACTAGACTACCTATTGTTAGCAAACAACTAACAAACGCTAGCAATTTAGGTTATGCTATCGTTAGCCACATCTCACCACACCCGAAAATGGCCTCAAAGGAAGACTTATTTGCCGAAGCCGCCAAACACTGGGACTTAGAAAGGCTGTACCAAGCTTTTGCAGAAGCTAAACGGCAAATCTCTCCTCGATCGCGCAGGGGACTAACAGAAACAGAAAAACTCTACCTGCGAGGATTGCTTTCCGGTTGCAGCCCCGCCGAAATCGCCCGCCAACTGTTTCAGAGTTCCAAAAGTGCAGAGGTTTATTTATGTAAAACTTTATACCAATATGTTAAAAAAATCGCAGATGTACCTAACGAACCTGTAGGAAATTGGCGCAATATTTGCGATCGGCTAGAAGAAGCCGGATATAAAACTCAGTCTTCTCCTGAATTTAAAATAAATAATTCTGTACCTACAGAAGCCTTAGTAAAAATAGTTAATATAGGTTTTAAAGAAAGTACAGTATCAATTGATATTAACATTCGACTAGAATTCCCCTCAACTTCAGAAGCTCCGAAAACCGAACACTTGGATAAAGACGGTTAGATGGGCGATCGCACTTGGGGACAGAAAGGGATCTCGCCCCTCCACTGAGAGACAAAAATGTTAATAATCTTATAGCTGATAGTTTGAGAAGGAACTTTTTGATAAAATATCAAAATTAAAACTGCCTCACTCGCTACGATTTTACCTAAAACAATCAAATTAGTCAAATTTATGTCTCGATTAAGTATCAGATCGAACAAAAAAGCTCTGGGTTTTGTGCTGGGCTTCTTAATTTTTGTCATTTTTATTCCCGGATGTTGGGCTTTAACAACTAATATTGCTCCCACACCCGTACGGCAAGTAGATAACACAGTAGCTGTGCGGGCAGATGTACAAAATACCTCAAATTCTCGCTCTTCTTTAGGAGTTGGGCTTAATGGTATTGCTGACTACTCCACACAATTACCCTTTTTAGATGCTTTCAAATCTTCGAGACAATGGATAACTCAATGCGTCAGCGGACAACCAAACTGTAAAGGTGAATGGGATACAGAGGAGTATAATCTTTTAAATCTTGATGAAAATGGGTGGGTAAAGTCTCTTCCATCCCCCGAAGATGCTCCTAAATATACTAGGGTAAGTACGCTATTACTTAGGGAAATCCCCAATCGCTATCCTTCAGGACAATATATTGTTACTTATGAGGGTGAAGGTGCGCTCGAATATAGCTTTGATGCCAAAAAAGATGAGGCTGCGTCGAAACCTGGGAGGGATATCATTAATGTAGATGCCACACAAGGCGGAGGCATCTACATTATAATTACTGCTACCGATCCCAAGAAAACAGGGAACTATATCCGCAATATTAAAGTTGTTCACTCGCAAGATGAACAGCTTTATCAAAATGGTGAAATATTTAATCCGCTGTTTATAGACAAGATTAAAAAATTTAGAGTATTGCGTTTTATGGACTGGATGGGGACAAATGGTTCTGAACAAAAAGAATGGTCAAACCGACCTAAACCAGAGAGTGTATCCTATGCTTACAGAGGAAATGTTCCCATAGAAGTTATGGTGAATTTATCTAATAAAGTCCAAGAAGAACCCTGGTTTAATATGCCGCATCAGGCTACGGATGAATATATGACTAACTTTGCTAAAATGGTCAAAGATAGTTTAGATCCAAAGCTGAAAGTTTATGTAGAGTATTCTAATGAGGTTTGGAATTGGTCATTTCCACAAGCAACTTATGCTTTGAAACAAGGTAAAGCGAGGTGGGGAGATAAAGGCGATGCTTTTATGCAATGGCACGGAATGCGTAGTGCTCAAATGTGCGATATATGGAAAGGCGTCTTTGGGGATCAAAAGAATCGAGTTGTCTGCGTGTTAGGAACTCAAAGAGCCTGGAGAGACTTAGAAACTTATTCTTTAGAGTGTTCCTATTGGGTAGCTGAGGGCAATAAACCTTGTTATCAACACGGGATTGATGCCGTAGCTATAGCGGGATATTTTAGTGGCAACTTGGGCGGGAAAGAAAGTGTCAGCACAGTCGAATCTTGGTTGAATGACGCCGATGGCGGGTTTGGCAAAGCTTTTAAGCAATTAAAAGAGGGCGGGTTACTGCCGGGGTTCAAAGATAGTTTACCCGATGTGGATAATGACTTTAGGTATTTCTTAGATGTGGCTCAAAAGAAAGGTCTCAAGTTATTTGTTTACGAGGGGGGTCAACATATTGTAGGTATTGAAGGAGTTCAGGATAACGAAAAACTGACCAAGTTTTTTATGGAATTAAATAGGCGTCCAGAAATGTATGATATGTACACCCAATTACTGAATAGTTGGAAACAAGCTGGAGGCAGTCTTTTCATGCACTTTGTGGACGTGAGTTCATTTAGTAAGTGGGGAAGTTGGGGGGCTTTGGAGTATGTTGAACAAAAGGGTTCGCCTAAGTATGATGCCTTGATGGATTTTATTGATAAGAATCCTTGCTGGTGGGATGGGTGTGCTGTAGGGGGATGATGAGGAATTGGGTGCAATTAAGAATCGTTCGATCGCACTTGCTCAAACTCTTCAGCATCCCCCGGCAAACCAGAACCCTCGCTATTCCTCAACCTGGGCGATTCCCCATTACTCGCACCCGCACCGTAAACCCCAGAATACCTATCCTCCAAGCCCGAATCCCTCAGCGAAATCGCACTTCTTTGACTCGGCGACAATCTATCTGTCGATCGGCGATTTGTCCCAGACATGGGCGGCTTCCGAGTTAAAGTTTTCCAAGCAGCCTTAATCCCAGTTACCACGCTGCGAGTTGTTACCTGCACGTTTTGCGCCTGCTTTTTAGCGCTACCAATACTTCGATCGACCTGTTTGACAACCTCGCCCGCACTTTGTACTCCCTCGCTGACATCATCCGTCAACTCGCTAATTTCCAGCCCCGTCAACCGAATCGCCTCCAAAGTGGGCGGAAATTCGCGAGAAAGCGTGTCAGCGAGCTTTTCCACGCTGCGGGCCGCCCTGGCCAGCGCTTGCACCGCAGGTATTAAAGTCACTAAAACAGCAGTCAGGCTAACTGCCACTAGCAAAATCGAAAGTCCTAGCCAAAATATGGGATCGCTCACTTGAATCTGGGATTGGGGGTTTGGGATTTCATGTCATTTAGCGGATGGGAGGGCGCGACGGGGGACTCACTTCAGCTTCACTTTCCGACAGGGTTTGGCGTTCCCGCTGAGTCGCTTCCAAACCGGCCGCGATCGCCTCTTTGAGTCTAATCAAAGTTTCGTCCCAATTTCGGATTGCGGTTTCAGAAAGTCGATCGGCCTGCAACTGCACGCTAGTCGATAAATCTTCCGCCAACTCGGGCAAAGCATCGGCCGATTTTTTCAATATCTGCCGCGTCTCCTTGCCCGGTCGCGGTGCTATCAGCAACCCAGTCACGGCCCCGATCGCAGAACCCACAAGCAAACCGCCAATAAATAATCCTGAACGTTTAGTTGACATTTTTATAACTTCTCTCCATACACCAATTTTAGGCACGTTTGCCCGATCGCAGCCCTTTACAAAGGTAGAAATATTGTTGACAATCCTACGGAGTCAGCAGGGGCGACAGTTTTAGGATACCTTACCTCAAAGGTCGAGCGCGCCTGGACCAAAGCATCCGTCCCAAACCCAGCAATCCCAAAAGTTGCTGAACCTGTTGCAGTTGCAGTTCCAGTTGTTGATAACGCCGTCGCACTTGGCGGGTACCTTGCTGCCTTTTACCAAGGAAATCCGGCGACGTGCTGAGAACCTTGCTGCTGCTGCGTTCCATAGCTTCGATCCGCATTTCCAAACGTGCGATCGTCCGCCTGATTTTCCACACCTTCGCAGCGATATAAAAGCAAACCAGAGATATTAGTAGATTTATAATTACAACAGCAGTCAGCATTTATTACTTCTTTTTAAACTACTAACATATTCCGCTTTTTTTGGCGGGCTAGAAGCCCTCTTGTTTAGGGACACAACAATGTTGTGTCCTGATCTATTTTGTAGGGACACAACAATGTTGTGTCCTGAACTATGTGTCCCTATCCATAAGCTGGGTCAAATTTTAAGCCTGAGACATAGCAGGCAAACAAACCTTAGTACCCCCCAAACCGCAATAACCGTTCGGGTTTTTAGCAAGATACTGCTGATGATAGCTTTCTGCGTAATAAAACTCAGGAGCCTCAATAATCTCAGTGGTAATCTTACCGTAACCGGCAGGTGTCAGAGCGTGCTGGTAAGCATCTCGCGAAGCTTCAGCTAGCTGCATTTGGCTGGCTGAATACGTGTAAATTCCCGATCGATACTGAGTACCCGAATCATTGCCCTGACGCATTCCTTGAGTAGGATTGTGACTTTCCCAAAAAACTTTCAGCAGCGTTTCGTAACTAATTACTTTCGGATCGAACACAACCAGAACTACTTCATTATGTCCCGTCATCCCGCTGCAAACTTCGTCGTAAGTAGGATTCGGAGTAATCCCGGCTGCGTAGCCAACAGCCGTCGAAAAAACTCCATTTTGTTGCCAAAATTTGCGTTCTGCTCCCCAAAAACAGCCCAGGCCAAACAACGCAGTCTCCATGCCGTTTGGAAAGGGAGGTTTGAGCGGATTGCCGTTAACAAAGTGACTTGCCGGTACCGACATCGACTCTGCCCGTCCCGGTAATGCCTCTTGGGGAGAGGGCAGGCTCGACTTTTTGCCAAATCCAAATAGCACCATAAGTTTCTAAGGGGGATCTCTGATAAACGTCTTTACCTTACTTAATAATATCAGATGTATACTGAAAATAGTGGCCCTCTTAAAGGTAGAAGGTAAAAACCAGAAGGCAGATTTTTTTTACGGAAGGTTTTTGGTGATACTGCTCACTGCCAACCCAGTTTTCAATCACATTAGGCAGTGTTCTATGTCACCAAAACATACCTAAAATATCACCTATTGTTGAGGTATAAATCACGCGGATTTTAGGCAAAATAGCCGATTATTAAAGGTATGGTGTTGTAGTAGTTATTCAATACCATTTATTGGGAGTGTGTAGAAATGGCCGCTAAACCTTGCAGTCAACCTTTAAAATCTAATCCGTTTATTACTTACCGCGACCCAATTACAGGCAAGTGGATTGTGGTAAATCAGACTTTGCCCAAAGCAGCAGAACAAGCACAGCTAGTAGCAGCTTGAGTTTTCCTATTAATTTTATACCTGAAAATCAACCATTCTTTCAAACTTCAGGACTTACGCAAAAAGTTATTGGACGCGCTACTTATATTCGTAAGGTGCTTACCTTGCACTTACCTAAGCACCTTACTTTGAAACATTTATCATCTCTTTTTGCAGTTCCAAATACCGATAGAGATATTCCGAAATTATTCCGTGCAAAAACAAGTCGCGTGCCGCATTAAAGGGACTGTTTGGCGCTAGCGGATGGCGGTTAACAATTACATGATTCCAGTCGCAATTTCCGGTAATCTCGCTGACATACAGTCCGAAGTTTTCATCTAACTGAAGCGACATCACTGCTCGCGCAAATTCGTCGCTAGTCAAACACAGAGAATAAAACACTTTAAACAATTCGATCGCCGATTCTAAATCCAGAATGTTTAGCCATCTGCGTTTTTCAAAATCTATGGCAACTTCTACTGGTTGAATGCTATCATAATTAATTCCCCGTTCTTTAACCAACTGCAACCAGTTAGGATTGGTCACCATTGCTTGGTTGTAATCCCAGACAAAGTTATAGAGAATTAAGTCATGTTCTAGAAACGCATTGTCAGCTAAATCGCTAACTGTGCGCGGATAAAGCTTTGACTTTTCAATCTGGGTGTCGGGGCCGTTGTCAATCAAGAAGTTGATAATGTTGGAGCCGGCGCAGATGTGCCGGACTATTAAATAACAAGCTTCGGGCGAGACAAAGTTATTCAGAAAAAATGCAGCCGATTTGTGCATTAAAGTGTAAGCGCGAAATTGAAAGGGCAACAGGCGCTTGACAGTCATAATTACCGCCAGCAACAAGTTAGCAATTACTTTGATCGGGATGAGCAAATAATTGCGAGTCCAGCTTTGCAAATCCCGCATCATGTAGGCTTTTGCCACTAAATCGACGGGAATAGATCGATCGCAAAACAGTACATCCCAAACATTCGGATCTCGGCGGTTATAGGGTTTGGTAGCGTAAGGAATTTTTCTCTCATCTGGGAGATTTTCGGTATCTTGTTTTTGCAGGCTTTGCATTAGCGAATTTCCTCCAGTTGCAACAAATATAAACGAGCAGTGACGCGAGCGGTTTTGACAATGCGGCGGGCAATATCATCTGTCATCCATTCGGCATTAATCAAATTTTCCAGTTTGGCTAAATGCGACTCGTCATTATATCCGTGATACGCTAAAAACGATACTTGTTCATCTTGCAAACCGAGAGTTTCTTGAATTTGTTTGGCCCACTTTCCCGCCAACCGATTGCCCAATCCTTCGATAATAAACATACTGCCAATTAAATCAACCGGATTTTCCCGCGATGCTTGGTGGAAGATAAAAGCTGATAGTGCTTCGCTGCCAATATTCTTATCATATTCCACAATTTTTGCCAATTCACCGCCCACAGAAACATAATTTTGTTCTAGCATTTGATAGTCGCGGTGTTCGTCTTGAGCGTGGCCGATAAAAGTCGATCGCAGGCGAAAGTCACTCATGTTAGAAGCAGCACGAGCAATCCAGCGAGCTCCCTCTACAACTTGCGGCCGGAGATTGCAAAGTAAAGCTTGATAATCTTCTATTGTAAACTCTCCTCGGTACAATTTGCGGACAATAGGAACGGAACGAATTTCGCGATCGAACTTCAGCCAAATCCATGCTAACTCCCGGAACAAATAAGCTTGCGGAGAGTTGGGGTGTTCCGGTTTAACGCTTTCGAGAGGCGAAGCTTCGGGAACCTCAAGGGAGTTATAACTTTGACTAATCATAGATTTATTGGTATTTTCCACAGCAGTTAACATCATGTATGCCGTTGTAAAGCGGCCGCTTTCTGGCACAAAACAAAAGATTTTCTGTCCAGGCTGCAACTTGCCAGAATTGAACAATTCCTCTAACATTAAATAAATCGAGGCACAACCTGTATTTCCCCGTGTGTATAAGTTGGTAAACCATTTTTCTTCAGGAATCATGCAGCCTGCTTGTTCCAGAATATCTACAATTTGCGCCCGGAAAAAGTGAGAGGAATAGTGGCACAGCAGCCAGTCGATTTCCTGCGGACAAACTCTCCCGGCTTTAATCAACCGCAGCCAACCTTCAACGCCTAATTTCATTACATTTTCCAGCAATCGAATATTTTGCCGCAAGTCAAAAGCTCCTGCTGTGGCTGCATCGAGGTAGGAGGAATAATCCAACCAGCTTTTAGTTGATGTTTCGTTTGCTAATCCTGAATACATACAAACAGGATAAGCATTGGCGTGAGAAACGAGTTCAATCCATTCTATTTTTAAACTAATTCCTGTCGCGTTAGGATGGTTTTGGAGCAACAATGATCCCGCACCGTCGGAGAGCATCCAGCGCAGAAATTCTGTATCGAAAGGCAGGGGTTTTCCCGCTTGCACTGAAGTCTTTGCTTCAAATTTGGTGCTTTTGAACAGGCGCGAGGGAAATTCGGAAGCGACGGCAAGGGCGGTTTGTTTTTTGCCGAGTTCGATTTGAGAGGCGGCGTAATTTAAAGCACTAACTCCGGCACAGCAAACTCCTTGAGTTGACACTATTTCTAGGGGAGATAATTCGGAAAGTTCCCCGTGTACTGTGCTGGCAAATCCCGGTACTAATAAATCTGGTAAAGTGGTAGCGCAGGCCAATAAGTCGATCGCCCCCGGTTCCAGATTTGCCTGGGCGATCGCGTCACGGACGGCAAACGCTGCCATTTGGCTGTTAGAATATAGTGTTTGCTGCTGTTTGTTGATCGCGTAGTAGCGCTGTTGAATCCCGTTGCTGTTGAGAATTCGCTGCCTGACTCTCGAAGGGCGCGAGGCAATTTTGCCGAGATACTCTTCCATCTCATCATTATTAATTGGTTCTCCCGGCAAAAATTTTCCAATCCGATTGATATAAGCACTGTGCATGGCGTAAACCTCTAAAGTTGCTAATTTACTCGGGTTCGTTGGTTTGTTAAATCAAGCCAGAAAATATCTAAAATTGATGGTGCTTTGTGAAGCAGTGCACGCGCAAGGAGCAAGCAGCTATCTTGTAGAGTCGCCGGAAATCAGGCAAGTTGAGCAACAGCGGCAAGAAGTAACCTGAAGCGGGGTGAAGTTTATTGTAATTGAGCCAATATGTAACTAGAGTTCCTTCACTGCTTGGTGACTGAAATGGATATTGCAAAACTAGATACTTGGTATTCTCCTTCTCAACGCCGCACGGCTGTTTCGCTGTTGATGAAACGAGTAGGCGTAACTCGCACTAGGGCTGAATGCTTTATCAGGCTTTGGGTTTACTTATCGGTGAAACAGCTTCAGGAAAGCCAGCCCCGCCTCAAACCACCGCTGGCGAAACTGGAACTGCCAGCAACAGAAGTGCAGTGCACTCACCGGGAAGCCGCCGAACTATTTTACTGCGATTCCGATCGCGGGAGCGATCGCGCCGCCGGAATGATGTTAGATAAATTAGCAGCACTCGGATTAATCGCAAAACACTTTGATGGTAACGCTACGGCAATTCAAATTCAACCAGTTTCAGAAATTTTAGAGACCGCCGAACCTCAAAAGCCTATACAACTCCAATTAGATGATTTCAACCCTCGGTGCGACGCGATTCCCGTTGCCAATTTATTAGCCACCAATTACAACTGGATGAACCGCAACACTAACACCGTTCCCCACAAAATTGCTAAAATCCTCCGGCTTTTTGCCATTCAATACTCAAAGGGAATGCGAGTTTTGCGCCGCTCAGATAATCTCAATCCAGTCGGGTTTTACTTACTTTATCCCACCGCTAGCGAATCTGAAGTAAATTTTTTTAACGCTCCTAGCAAAAGCCTTCATTTAAGTTCTATTTCGGACATCGATCCTTTCAATATGGCGCTACCAGGAGATATAAATTGCCAGTCAGTATTTGTCCGCAGTTGGATGATAGATCCGCAGTATTTGTCAGAATACCGCATTGCTTTTCTCGAAGACTCACAAAAAGTTTTAAGCGAAATGCAAAAAGATTTTCCCAATCTTTGCGACTTGTACACCCTGATGATTCACCCCATGTACGAAAAACAGTCCCTGGCTTTGGGATTTCAGAAGACTAGCAGCGATAGTCAATTATCTGTTTATTGGATGTATCTAGCATTGGATAGATTTTTAGCATTAAATATCAAAGAAGCGTTGCTCAAACTGTAATAGACATCTGGTAAATAGCCAGCCAAGGGCACGCAGGATGCCTACACCACAAGAGTTTTACTCGTTACTCGTTACCAGGCAGAGCCTGGTAACGGAGATCCACAGGCTCTGCCTCCAATTTTCGCAAGCAAGCGAGGCAGAGCCTCTGTACATCGGTTCCCAGGCAGAGCCTGGGCAACCAGTTAATCGCCGAATCATCTTGTTTATAAAACTTCCCGTCCCAAATAGGGTTGTAAGGCTTCCGGCACTTTTACAGTTCCGTCTGGCTGCTGGTAATTCTCCAAAATAGCCGCCATTGTGCGACCTATAGCTAAACCGGAACCGTTGAGGGCGTGAACGAATTGAGTGCCTTTTTTACCCGCTTCTTTAAAGCGAATATTTGCCCGCCGCGCCTGAAAATCTGCGACGTTGGAACAACTGGAAATCTCGCGGTATTTGCCCGCAGATGGCAGCCACACCTCTAAATCGTAGGTTTTGGCTGCCGCGAAACCCAAGTCGCCGGTACACAGTGCGATCGCCCGATAAGGCAATTTCAGCGCCTGCAAAACTCCCTCAGCATCCTGCACTAACTTTTCGTGCTCTGCCTCGGAGGTACTCGGATGCACCAGTTTTACCAATTCAACTTTATTAAATTGGTGCAATCGAATTAATCCCCTCGTATCTTTGCCGTAACTGCCGGCTTCGCGGCGAAAGCAAGGAGTGTAAGAACAGTGATAAATTGGCAACTGTTCTGCTGTCAAAATTTCACCTCTGTACAAATTGACAACCGGAACTTCGGAAGTAGGAATTAACCACAAATCATCTTGGTCGCACTTGAAACTTTCTTCAGCAAATTTGGGTAATTGGCCCGTAGCAGTCAGGGATTCAGTGTTAACTAAAAATGGGGGAATAACTTCTACATAACCTGCTTTTGTGTGGCGATCGAGCATAAATTGAATTATCGCTCTTTCCAGGGCTGCACCAGCTCCAATTAAGCACACAAAGCGGGGTCCAGCGATTTTTACGGCTCGTTCAAAGTTGATAATTCCTAATTTTTCGCCGATTTCCCAGTGCGGTAAAATACCCGAATTTTGGGGAATGTATTCGTCTCCCCAGCGCCGGATTTCGATGTTTTCCTCTTCATTTTTGCCGATCGGCGTTGACTTGTCGGGCAAGTTCGGCAGCGGCAATAATAGAGCTTCTATTTGAGCTTTGAGGTCTTTTTCTCGTGCTTGCAGTTCGTTCGACTCGGTGCCGACTGCGTTGCCTTCTGCTTGGAGTTCCTGAACTTCGGGAGATTCGAGGGGTAAACCCGATTTTCTTTTTTGACCGATGAGTTTGGCAATTTCGTTGCTGCGGGCTTGCAGTTGCGATCGCTTGCCTTCCAACTCCCGCTGCTGTTTGTCTAATTGCAAAATCGGCTCGATTTCATAGTTACCTCCGCGCAGGTTGAGGCTTTCTTGCACGGCTTGCGGGTTTTCTCGGATTAATTTGAGGTCTAGCACAGATTTATTCTAAATCTTAAATTTTATCGGACTTGCGCTCAGAAACCCGGTTTCTTGGAAAATCTTGGCTTTGGCAAGCATAAATCTATGAATTAACAGGGTTTCTGAGGATTCCTGCGTCTGTCCTATCTTAGGTTAACAGCGACAATCCGCTCGGACATACAAGTTTTCTCAATCTTTTATAACCTCAAGTATAATTTATTCTAATTAAAAAATCTTCCTGGCTGTCACCAATCAGGGGTGACACCCCACAATAGATGCTATAGTAAGCACATTAGTAGATGCACCCTGATAATTTTCTACCCCAGCCAGCGATGGTAGGGGTTTTTTGTTGTGGCATGAAATTGAAGTCCGGGACGCACTATCAGTCTAAAAAACCCGGTTTCTCGCGATTATCGTCTCAAATGAGGCAATTACGTCAAGAAACTGGGTTTTTGCGTCCAGGACTAGGTTACTAAAATATCTTTCTGGTTAAAAGTTAAAGCCAGTGCGAATCAACCAAACCCATTGAGTTTCGTTGCGACTGTCATTCTCAGGATTAACAACGACCCAAGCAGCAGGGGTGATGGAAATGTTGTCGTTGACCTGAAAGCGATAGAAGGCTTCAATGTGATAGGAAGTATCTCGCTCGCGGCGCACATTACTGCTCGTCACGCGACCTGGCAAACCCACCAAAATCCCGGGTAGGTTGCCTTCACCTCCCACATCTGGGAAACTTATCCCGATCGCTGCATACACAACATCGGCGCGATCGCCGCCGTCAACATTTAGCAAAACCACGCCACCTCTACCATCAGAAACACTGCTAACACCGGAATTTTCTGCATTGGCGCGAGTATAAACGCCCCAACCGTGAACTTGCAACCGGGGAGCAAGGCGGTAGAATCCTTGTACGCCTACAGAATCGCTGGATGTAGCAATATTGTCCCCAAACGGTCGCGCCGCCAGAAAACTGCCCGTACCGCCTGTGAGATCGGCTTTACCGCTTGGTGCAAAGGTACGAGAATAGGCTACGCCAATTGCTCCGCGATCGCCCCTGTAGGCAAGCTGAACCAGAGCGTTGTACGAACCGTTGAATAAACCGTTACTTGACTGCGAGAGATTGGCATTTCCGGCTACATAGCCCACAGTCAGGGTGAGGTTTTTGACGATCGTCCAGTTGACAGCACCACCCCCACCTCCCCGGCGGTAGAGGGGATTGTATTGTCCGAACTTCGAGGGAATTCCCTGACTATCGCTGGCGATCGTTGGAGGAGTCAGCAAATCCGTAATATCCGGATACCCAACACCTGTGGAGCCCACGGTCAGCGCCAGATTAGAGGTCAGCGGCGTTACATATAATACGTGAGGGACGGTGATTGTGTTATCTACATTGCCATCAAAGTTCAAGGCCGTCATATTTGTACCCGTCTCATCGGCAATCCTGCCCAAGTTGCCGAATTCCAAACGGGTTCTCAGCATATCGCGACCGGTGAAGCTGGTTTCCAAATTTAATCGGCCGCGGTTGGCAACAATAGTGTTGGTGCGATCGCGCGAGTCCCCAACACTGTTACCGGAGGTATCTGTTACCACCACGATAATTTCCGCATTCAGCTTAGTTGTGGTGGAGAACTGATTCGCTTCTAGTTCTGCTGTGCGTGCATCGAGAGTATCGACTCGACCCCGCAACACCGATAATTCAGTGGCAAATTCTGCTTGCAGTTTTTGGACGATCGCTAAATCTTCCCGAGTAATCAGGTTGGTTGTTCCTGCGGCAATTAGTTCGCTGACTCGATCGAGACAGCTATTCAATCCTGCTGCAAATTCGTACCGGGTCATCGCGCGGTTTCCTCTGTAGGTGCCGTCGGGATAACCCGCAATGCAGCCGTAGCGTTCTACGAGAGATTGCAGCGCCTGAAACGCCCAGTCAGTGGGTTTTACATCCGAGAGTTGAGAGACAGAATTCACCTGCGCGAAGGGTTTTTCTGCCAAGGTATTTAACGGTTCAGGAGCAACTAATCTATCAATTGGGGCGGCCAAACTTGGGGATGATGTTAGTAGAAATACACCAGGTGTTCCCAGTATAAAAGCAGTAATCAGGTGAAGAAAATGCTGAATGTGCATAGGACAAAGCTCCTCATAAGGAACCGATCGACCGAATTAGCAATATTACGCTGCGCTTGAACCGGTGCGAACTTTGTCAATCGTCACTGCGATAATTATCACCAGACCTTTGACAACTAACTGCCAGAAGAAAGACACGTTCATGAGAGTTAGTCCATTGTTGAGCAGGGCAATAATTAAAGCCCCCAGCAAAGTACCCCAAATAGTGCCAATTCCACCTGTGAAACTCGTTCCTCCCAAAATTACAGCAGCGATCGCATCTAATTCGTAGCCTTGCCCCAACATCCCCGTCGCACTGTAGAGGCGCGACGCGCTCATAATTCCACCTAAACCAGAAAGCAACCCACTCACGCCATAGACAAATAACAGCACCTGACTCACCTTAATACCTGTCAATCGTGCTGCCCGAATGTTGCCTCCCACGGCATAAATATGCCTCCCTAGAACAGTCCGCCGCAAGACAAACCAACTCGCTAGAACTGCGAGGAAAGCGATAATAACTAACCAGGGAATTGGACCGACATAATTGTTACCTATCCAAGCAAAATTCAGATTTCTATTGATAACTGTAGTGCCGTTAGCTACTAAATAAGCAACTCCCCGCAAAGCAGTGTAAGAACCGAGGGTGACGATGAACGGAGGCAAACCTAAATAGGCAATTAGCGAGCCGTTAAGTAATCCCAAAAAGACTCCCGCTATTAACGCAGCCGGTACGGCAAACCAACCCAGACCTGGAACTAAGGAAACCAGCACCCCGACAACTGCCGTCACGCCCAAAATTGACCCGACTGAAAGGTCAATTCCGCCCGTCAAAATCACAAAAGTCATGCCAGTAGCAAGGACAATATTGATCGATGCTTGCCGAATGACATTGATAAAATTTCCTACGGAAAGAAAGTTGGGCGTTACCAGGGAAAAAATCACACAGATAGCCACCAAAATCGGCAGGATACCGGCAACTTGGATGAAATTTTTCCAAGCTTGAGCTTTACTTGTTTTCTGCCGATCGCTCCCTGAACTTCTGCTGGTTTTTGTTTGCGTTTGACTCATGATTTTACTACCTCTTTTGCACCAGTGGCATAAGCCATAATGTTTTCTTGCGTAATCTTTTCCCCAGTCGATCCGCCTACTTCACCGACGAGGCTTCCTGCTCGCATCACTAAGACGCGATCGCTCATTCCCACAATTTCCGGCAGTTCGCTGGAAATCATTAAAATAGCTACACCTTTGGCTGCCAAATCGCTAATAATTCGATAAATTTCGCTTTTTGCGCCAATGTCCACACCCCGCGTCGGTTCATCTAGCAAAAGTACCTTTGGGTTGATAGCCAACCAACGCGCTAGCAGCAACTTCTGCTGATTCCCCCCAGAAAGATCCATTGCTCTGATGCTCGGACTTGCAAGGCGAATCTGCAAATTATTAATCGCATCATTGACAATTTTCAACAAAAAATTTGAGTTGATAATGCCAGCTTTTGCTTCTCGATCGAGGACATTCATGGTGATATTCTCGCCCGAACTTGCCTCTAAAAATAGTCCGAGAGCCTTGCGATCTTCTGGCACGTAAGCAATTCCGGCTGCCATTGCTTCATTGGGTGTCGAGACATTGAGGGGACGATTCTCGAGTTTAATTTCACCGCTTGTCTTTCGATCTGCACCAAAAATCAGGCGGGCAAGTTCTGTTCTGCCAGCGCCAACTAAACCCGCTAAACCCAGAATTTCGCCCGCATGAAGTTGAAAACTGGCCGACTTTACTTTTTTGTGGCCGTCGCTTAAATTTGTTACGTCAAGAACAACTGCACCCCGTGTTATTTGATGCTTGTTTTCGTACAAATCCTGTAAAGAACGACCCACCATCATTTCCACCAGGCGTTCGGCCGAAATTTCGTGCTTTTCAAGAGAGCCAATATACCCGCCATCTCGGATGACGCTCACGCGATCGGCAAGGGCATAAATTTCTGCCATTCTGTGGCTGATATAAATAATAGCAATGCCCTCATTCCGCAAGCGGCGAACCACTTCAAAAAGCTTATCTGTTTCCCGGTCTGAAAGCGCGGCCGTCGGCTCGTCCATCACTAAAATTCGGCTGTTGTCTTTGAGCGCCCTAGCTATTTCCACTTGCTGCTGCTCAGCAATTGAAAGTGTCGAAACCAGGTCTCCAGCCTCAAAATTGGCATCGAGGTTTTTTAATACCTCAGCGGCCCTACGCCGCATTTCATCTTGGTCTAGAAATGTACCTCCTTTCTTCAGCTCGCTGCCCATAAAAATGTTTTCAGCAACTGTCAGATTGGGGGCGAGATTGAGTTCTTGATAAATAATCGCTATCCCTAAATTTCTGGCTTGAGCGGGGTCGGTCATCTTAACAGCTTTGCCGTCAATTCTGATTTCGCCTGCATCGGCTATGTAGGCTCCCGCCAGAATTTTCATCAGCGTACTTTTACCCGCGCCGTTTTCCCCCATGAGGGCGTGGACTTCGCCCGGGTAAACGGTGATATTTACATCGTGCAAGGCTATAAAACCGTTAAAGGTTTTTTTAATACCTTGCATTTCGAGAACGGGCTTAGTTTTAATTGAATCTTGAGTGCTATTTACCATCGCAAATACCGTAATTTTATGCCAATTACAAGTCGAGGTTTGCTCCATCAATTTGTGGAATTAATGGCAGATATATCTGTAGGGTGCGCCGGCCCGCGCACCTTACCCCTAGCAATAGCGGCAGGACTACTAAAACGAAGTATTTTCGCAAACAACTCGATTGCCCGCGATTTCTGATTTATTCGCTGGTCCAGCCTTTATGTTGATGAACGTTTTCGCGAGTTATCAGCGCGACTGGAATCAGAATGTTTGGATTGGCTGGCTTTTTTCCTTTCCGAATGTCGTTCCCGACTTCAACTGCCTTGGCTGCCATGCGAAATGGATCTTGAGCTGCTGTAGCCACAAAGAGACTGTTGTTTTGCTTGAGGGCATCTAAAGCTTCAGGTGCACCATCGACTCCAACAATAAAGAACTCGCTTCTTTGTGCCTGTTTGGCTGCTAATTCTGCACCAATGGCACAGGGGTCATTAATTGCAAAAACAGCATCAATTTTTGGGAAGGAAGTAAGGACATCACTCATCACTCTCAATCCGCCATCGCGGCTGCCTTCTGCGTTCTGATCTTTGGAAAGAACTTTGAGATCGGGATATTTGGAGAAGACACTCTGGCACCCCTGAACTCGCTCGACGACTGAAGCGACGGGAGGCCCGTTGATAATCACAACGCTGCCTTTTCCTTTCAAGCGATCGGCTATATATTGACAGCTTACTTCGCCAGCTTGCACGTTATTTGAAGTAACTGTGGCATCAACGCCTCCCTCGGCGGCGGTATCCACTGCAATTATCGGAATTCCGGCTTGCTTGGCTTTTTCGACAGCGGGGGCAATGCCTTTGGTGTCTGCCGCATTGAGTACAATCATGCCGACATTAGAGGCAATAAAGTTTTCGATTTGATTGAATTGCTGATTTAAATCGTCGCCGCTGGAAACGAGAGTTGTCCTCACGTTTGCACCGCCGATTTTCTTGGCTGCGGCCTCAGCGCCCTTGCCAACTTGTACGAAGAATGGATTGCCGAGGTCGCGGACTGCTACAGCAACTGATGAAAGTTCGGAGTTGCTTGGTTGTGTGCCGTTTTGAGCGTTCTGGGAAGTGGCTGTGCAACTTGCCAGAGTGCTGCTGAGTAGACTAAAAAGACTGAGTGCGATCGTTACTCGTTTCACCTCAAACTCCACTGAATTCTCGTTTGGAGAGAGTCACTCGTAAATATGACGTTGCCAACCTAACATTAGCTTTCGTCAGGTTTAAGCTCGAATACTTAATGTTTTAGGTGCCCGGCTTTTCTTCGTACATGATTGTACGAAAGCTTGTTTCTTTTCGGCTCGTAAAACTTTCTGGCTCGGCTCGTTAGACTGCTTTTGCAAACAGAAAAGATACGAATATCCAGTATCGCTCCTCCCTGCCCCCAAAATCAACGATGCTTGAGTTTTTTAAATGCTTTATGAGCATTTAAAATTTTCCAGGGATGAGAAAATTTTAGGAGAATATTTTCGACAAACTATTTCAGAAATTGCTTTTAAAACCTGGTCGAGTCATATTGAATTTAACTCTCTATGTTTACTGATGATAACCGTTAAAAACAGGCTCGTTATCTATCTTTCGATAGACAATACTTTTACCAAGAACTAAAGATGCGATCGCCTCAAGCGGTACCGCTTTGCTAATCTTCAGGCTGGTCGGATGCCCCGCTTCAACTCAATAAATCTTAAATTTTGCTTGGGGTAGGATATTGTAAAAAATCATTAAGTTGACAGTCAATTACGGTAGACTATAGTAAACTAAAAGCAAAGCCTCGCGCTCACCCATAGACCTAGTTAAAAAGCGCTAGTAAAAAAGCAGAGCGTCGCTCAAAACTAACGCTGAGAGTAGGTGAGTCAAATATTTGCCTGTAAAACCTGCAATTACAGTCATCATCACATGGTTTAAAAGCTCTGGATAATGGCGATCGCCCTTTTTGGCAAAATCACTATACTGCAATAATTGTCTCCGCTGTCAATGGGTAAATCTGAGATGCGATCGCCAAATTACCTATTCTGTTTCCTAGAAATATTTGCCAGCGAAGGCGGCATTCAATCGTACGTTAAAGACATTTTCAAAGCTTACCTGTCCATAACCGCAGGGACAAACTCGCCCCCACAAGCTGAAGTTTTGCTGTTGCGAGATTCGGAAGACTGCAACAATCCTTACGAGTCAAAATATCTCAAATTTTATTACCTCAAAACCGAGAATCCCGGCTTGGGTCGTCTTAAGTTTGCTACACTATTATTAACTCGCTTGCTGCAAAAACGACCGCAGCGGGTTTTTTGCGGTCACATCAAACTCGCACCGCTAATTCAAATTCTGTGCCAACCCTTGGGAATTCCCTACACTATTTTAACTTACGGCAAGGAAGTGTGGGAACCGCTTGCTCCCAAATATCAAACAGCAATGAGACAAGCTGACAGCATTTGGACTATTAGCAGGTACACGCGCGATCGCACTTGCGAAATTAACCAATTTAATCCTGAAAAGTTCCAAATAGTGCCTTGTACGGTAGATGAAAATATATTTACGACTGGGCACAAGCCACAGGATTTATTAGAGCAGTACAATCTGGTTGGTGCTAAAATATTGATGACTGTAGCCAGATTGCGATCGACGGATATTTACAAAGGCGTCGATGTCACAATTCAAGCTTTGCCGCAAATAGCCAAAACTTTTCCGAATGTGAAATACTTAGTTATTGGACGCGGAGACGATCGATCTAGATTAGCCGAACTCGCTAATGATTTGGGAGTTACCGAAAGAATAATATTTGCGGGTTTTGTACCGACAGAAAATTTAGCAGAACATTACCAGTTAGCCGATGCTTATGTAATGCCCTCCCAGGAAGGGTTCGGTATAGTTTATTTGGAAGCGCTGGCTTGCGGAGTACCCGTACTCGCGGGGGACGCGGACGGGTCAGCCGATCCGCTGCAAGATGGTAAACTGGGATGGCGAGTTCCCCACCGAGATTCAGCAGCAGTAGCGGTTGCTTGTGTGGAAATGCTGCGAGGGGAGGATAAAAGGTGCGATCGCCACTGGTTGAGGGAACAAACCCTGGCCAAATTTAGTTTTGAATCCCTTTGTCAATCCTTACAAGGAATTTTTCAACCCTCTGGCTCAGATAAACTTATGCCGTAGAGAGCGGTTTCTGGGTGTACAATGGGAAAATTAACTCGATCGACCGCCGGAATTTCTGAGTAGGATAGAGTTAGGCCTACCTGCAAAGACACCCAAGGAGACCACCGTGAACCAAGGCACCCCCAAAATATCTTTCAAGCTACCCCGTATTAGCAATTGGCTGATACTGCTTGGTATCGCGTGTTTGTTGGTGTCAATTGGTTTGGGTTGGATAGTTAAATCAGTGTTGATTGTAGTAGCTTTTTTGCTGCTGACGCCTGTGGTCGCATTTTTCGCGCTTCAGTGGTGGCTGAAACGCAATTTAATTGAGGACAATTGTCCAGTTTGTCAATACGAATTTACAGCTTTAAATCAAACTCAGTTTCAGTGTGCCAACTGCGGCGAACCTCTGAAAATAGAGGAAGGTCATTTTAGTCGCTTGACACCGCCCGGTACGATCGATGTTACCGCAGTTGAAGTATCATCGGTTCAACAGTTGGAAGATTAACCGATTTTGGATTTTGGATTTTGGATTTTGGATTGAAGAATTGTTGACTGTTAACTGATAACTGTTACCAATTCCGAATTTCCGATGCCCGATACTTCGACTACGCTCAGTATAAGTGCCCAATTCGCAGTTCCGCATTCCCAAAAATTACTTTTCCAAGCGCACTGCATACCACTGCAAAAATTTTCCCGGCCCGACATCTAATTCACAATAAGTATCAATTAAATACTTAGCTTGAGCTTCCAAGCCAGATAGTTTCTGCACGTCCTGCGGCAAATCTTCATGTTCCTCCGCTAACACGGCTTTCAGCTTTTCTAACAGTTCCGCGGCAGTCAAAAACTGCTCTGACTGGTTTGTTTCTAAGACCACAAAGGTGTCTTCGTCATACAGTGACATAGTTTCAAAGGTTGAGGTTAATTATTTCTAAAGTTTCGTACCCTTAAGCGATCGAAAGTATAAACTCTTAATTACAATTTTCCAGCCCCAGCTCGATCGTGTTACAATTGAACAACATCAGAATTCCTACCGGATTACCGTTATTAACTTACTTGTTAACTGACTTGTTAACCGAGTTGTCAACATATCCGACACAGCATTTCTGAGGAGATTTGTCAAGTGCAAATTTGTCAAGTGTCAAATTGTCAAGAAATATTCGATCGGCTGTATCTAATTATAACTGGCACTATACATTCCCATGATCACATCATCCACTTCAACCCCTGCCGCGCGCAAGCCCTCTAAATCAGAAGGTCTGAAAGAACGCAGCAACTATTTACGAGAACCCGTTGCGACTGAACTGTTACAAGAAACTACCCACTTCACCGAAGAGGGGCTTCAGATTCTCAAATTTCACGGATCGTACCAGCAAGACAACCGCGACAATCGAGTTAAAGGACAAGAAAAAGATTATCAGTTCATGCTCCGCACCCGCAATCCCGGCGGGTTCACTCCGCCGCAATTATACCTAGCCTTAGACAAGCTATCTGAAGAATACGGCAACCACACGCTCCGCGTCACAACGCGCCAAGGTTTCCAACTTCACGGCGTGTTGAAAAAAAATCTTAAAGCAGTGTTTTCCTCAATTATTAAAAATATGGGGTCAACCTTGGGAGCTTGCGGCGACTTGAACCGCAACATCATGGCACCTCCAGCACCATACAAAAATCGCCCAGAATACCAGTATGCGCTGCAATACGCTAACAATGTCGCCGATTTGCTGACGCCGCAAACCGGTGCTTATTATGAACTTTGGTTGGACGGCGAAAAAGCTGTTTCGGCCGAGGAAGACCCCGCAGTGAAGGCGGCGAGACAGAAAAACGGCAACGGCACAATCTTTAGCGACGACAAAGAAGAACCGATTTACGGCAGCCATTATATGCCGCGCAAGTTCAAGTGCTCGGTTACCGTGCCGGGAGACAATTCAATTGACTTGTACTCTCAGGATTTGAGCTTGGTGGTAATTACCAATGAAGCTGGGGAATTGCAAGGTTTTGACGTGTTTGCTGGCGGCGGTTTGGGCCGCACTCACAACAAAGAAGAGACTTTTGCGCGGGTTGCGGATGAGATTTGCTATGTTGCCAAGGATGATGTTTACGATTTGGTCAAGGCAATTGTAGCAACCCAAAGAGATTACGGCGATCGCACAGACAGACGGCACGCGCGGCTCAAGTACCTGATTAACGACAAAGGTGTACAGTGGTTCCGCGAAAAAGTAACCGAATATTTTGGCAAGCCGCTAGAAGCCTTTAAACCGCTGCCTGAGTGGAAGTATTTTGATTTCTTGGGTTGGCACGAACAAGGAGACGGCAAGCTGTTTGTCGGCATTTCTGTGGATAATGGCCGGATTAAGGATGAAGGTTCATTTCAGCTAAAAACGGCTTTGCGGGAAATTGTGCAGAAGTACAACTTGCCGATACTGGCGACGCCGCACCAAAACGTGCTGATTTACGATGTTTCGCCGGATACCAAACAGGAAATTCAGGGAATACTTGATCGATGTGGCATTGAGCGAGAAACTGCGATCGACCCCTTAGTGCGCTATGGGATGGCGTGTCCAGCAATGCCGACTTGCGGGTTAGCGATTACCGAATCTGAGCGCGTGATGCCGAGCATTTTAGAGCGGATTCGGGCGCTTTTAACCAAAGTGGGCTTGGAAGACGAGCATTTGGTGGTGCGGATGACTGGTTGCCCAAATGGATGCGCCCGCCCTTATATGGCAGAATTGGGGTTTGTCGGGAGTTCGCCGGAATCCTACCAGATTTGGCTGGGCGGTTCTCCCGAGCAAACGCGGCTGGCAAAACCAATTGAGGAAAAGCTGCACGTCAATGATTTTGAAGCTTTTCTGGAGCCGATTTTTGTTTATTTCAAGCAAAAACGGCAACTGAGCGAGAGTTTTGGCAATTTTTGCGATCGCGTCGGGTTAGAATCTATCCGTCAATTTGTAACCAACTACCAATCTGCTGACTCGATGACAACTGAGATTAATGAATTAGAAGTTACGTCTAGTAACGACGATGCACATGAGACTGGCCCTGCTAGCGGTGGCAAAGTCCGCCGTCGAATTAGCGTCCGCGATGAAATCTACAACGAGCTCAAGGAAGAAGCAGCCCGTCAGGGCAAGCCAATCACGCAGCTAGCTACAGAGGCGATTTCCACTTATTTAAAGAAGATTAAGGAGGAAGCATAAGCCGATTTTCAATTTTCGATTTTTGCTCGCATCATATAAACCTCAAGCAAAAATAATATAAGGGCAGAGCATTTGCAGAAAAAACCTTGGATTTTTAACATAAATCTGGTTGTAAATGCTTTGCCTTTATTATTTCTGATCGGTTGAAACCCCGCCTGCCTACCTCCTCTCTTCCTCTGCGCTCTCTGCGTTCTCTGCGGTTAAATAAAAAAATATAATAGAAAAAGAGCAATCCAAAATCCAATGGCTCAATTACAAAGATTAGCAGTTACGGCCACTCAAATTTGCGATCGCCAAATCGACCTAACTAAAGAACAGCAGCATTATTTAAATCGAGTGCTACGTTTGCAAGCGGGCGATCGATTTATTGCAATGGACGGCCGAGGACATTGGTGGTTAGCAGTCCTAGAAGTACGGGAAACCGGGTTATTTGCCTCGATAGCAGAGGAGATTGCTGTGAACAGGGAGCTACCCGTGGAAGTTACTTTGATGGCGGCATTGCCCAAGGGAAACGGGTTTGACGAGGTTGTGAGGCAGGCGACGGAGTTGGGGGTGGCAAGTATTGTGCCGGTAACGAGCGATCGAACTTTGCTCAAACCAAGTGCTCAGAAAGTCGATCGGTGGAGAAGGATTGCTGCGGAGGCGGCGGAACAGTCGGAACGTCAAATTGTGCCGACAATTTTAGAGCCTATTGCGTTTGAATTTGCTGTGAAAGATTGCGGTCAAAAATATCGATATATTTGTGTTGCTCGCGGGGAAAATCGGCATTTGTGGGATTGTTTGATTGGTAGTTTCGATCCCCCCTTTGTAGGGGCGGTGCCCCCGTGCCCGCCCCCTGCAGGGGGAGAATTATCGATTGTGATTGCTGTTGGGCCGGAGGGTGGATGGACTGATGGTGAGGTGAAAAGGGCGATCGAATGTGATTTTGAGCCTGTTTCTTTGGGGAGTAGAATTCTCAGGGCGGTGACTGCACCGATTGTTGCTTTATCGTTGGTGGGCGCGGCTTTTGAGAAGTGCTAATATCAACAAATCGCCTCTACCTTGGCCTTCATCCGCGTTAATCTGCGTGAATCTGCGGTTAAAGAATCATAAAATACGATCGGTGCAAAAAGTCTCCACCAAAAACATGAGAATAATTCATGAAAAACCGATCGCCCATAATCATCACCATCATCACAGCAATTCTAGCGACCGCCAGTATACAATCTGTAACGGCTGAGCGATCGACAAATCAAGAGCAATTGCTAGCCAATGCTCAGCTATCTGACAGACAAACAAATCAGCTTAAGTCTCTCGGAGTTAAAGTTGCCATTCCTAGCTATGTTCCCGCCGGGTTTAAGGTGGCTAGCGTTCAAGTTAAACCTTGTCCTTCAGGAGTCCGCCGTTTTTGCCCTAACTACGCAATTATCTATCGAAACCCCAATAACTCTTGCTTTGCTATTGAATCCACCGGTGGCGGTATTGGTGATATGCCATCGACTGACTTAGAACGGGACTATCCCGTCAACAATTCAATATTGGGCAAAGGCGCAGTGTTAAAATATCGTAAAAATGATCGACTTTCTGGCCCTACTTTAATAGGAACTTGGATGGGAAAAGGCCCATTTTACAGATTTACTGGTGCGGGTTCTCGTCTTTTCTTAGATACCGCGCCTCCAGAGTTATCTAATTGTAAGGACATTAGCCCCCAAGAAGCTGTCCGGGTTTGGGAATCTCTGCGATACTTGCCATAAAACTCTCCAATAATCACAGCATAGTGTCTTCAGTCTTGGGCGATCGCACAAGCAAAGAATTATACATTAAGTGTTAATTCTTCAGTCTTGGGCGATCGCACAAGCAAAGGTACTTACAAATTAAGCATAAATTCCAACCAATTGTAACTTATATTTCTTTTCACATCCCCTTAACATCCATCTCTACACATCCGCGTTCATCCGCGTTCATCTGCGGTTAAAATCCCAATCTTAATTTTTCCCAACCGCCCAAAATCCCACACTAACATAACAGCGAAAGTTGTTAACCAGTGGCGGAACCAACCAAACATCAGCCAAGATAGAAACAACGCCATTTCCGCAATCGCCATGACAGACATCAACCAAATAGCAGCCGCCCTAGATGGTAAAGACTACAAACAAGCAGCCCAACTCATCAAACAACTGCAAAAAGAATCCCCCGAAAATCCGTGGGTGCAATACTATATCGCCCGCTACTACGAACTCACCAACAACCTCGAAAAAGCCCAAACAACCTACAAACAAATACTCCGCGACATCACCAACGCCAAAATCGTCTCCCAGACCCGCCAAGCTATTCAACGGATTGAAACCGCCCAACAAAACATCCGCCAACAAGCCATAGAAACCGCCAAAAACGACCCCAGCAACCTCGAACCCGGACTCCTCATCCTCGAACCAGTGAGTCCCGAAAACAAACCCGCCGCCATTCAAAATATCAGCAGAATCTTTAAAATCGACGCCTACACAACCCGGATGCAAATCCAAAGCCGCGGCTGGAGACTTTACAAAACTGGTTCCATCGCCGAACTCCGAATTTATGGTCAAGAACTTCTCAACGCCGGCATTCCCGTATTTTGGGCAACCCTAAGCGATATTCAAAAAATTCAAATCTTCCGAGTGCAACACTTCCAGTCTCTCTCTTCCCCAGCCGTTGTTTGCAAAGATAAATTCGATCGACTCGGTGCGATGGAATTTAACTGGTCAGAAGTTACCCAAAGAGTAGAAGGCTTGTTGCCGATGTTCATCGAAGTCATGGACTACTCCCCGAATCGCAGAAAGGAGCAATTTCGCCACAGAGAAATCAGGCAAGATTACGCTCAAATCTGTGACTTACACATTCCCAGCAGAAACTGCATTCTGCGAATTTGCGACCAAAGTTACCAATTTCAACAAGGAGTTGACTTCACCAAAGCTTCAGCCGAGCTCCCCACTTCACCGAACCCGAAAAACAAAACATCCAGAGTCAAAAACTCTCAACAGATTCCTCAAAGTACCACCCGAATTAACTGGAATAACTTACTGGAAATATTCGATCGCCAGCTTGACGTTACAGTTTGGTCAGAATTTACGCCCTTTGCCGAGACAGTGCTCGATTACACTAATATGTTGAGCAAGCTCGAATCTCATATAGAAGTCGAGCGCAAATCCGAAACTCCTTGGGACTCAGCTTTTCAGCTATACAGCGGATTAGCCTTCCTCCGAAACCAAGAAAATAGGGAATAGAACAAAGAGTTAAAATTAAAAATCAGGAATCCCATTTTTAATTTTTTAACGCCAGCATTGGGAATTATCCAATGCCCAATTCCCTATTATCAATTCCCAATTTCCTACTTCGTTTTCACCTGACGAGCCATTTCTCGGAAATTGTTCATGCTGGGGCCCGGGCTCCGACGAGTTCCAGTTGGTGTCGGCATTAAATTATTAGGAGCAAAAGTCCGATTCGGTTCAACTTGACTCGGCACTTTCCCGTTAGTTGCTGCCGCGGCAGGTACCTTCGCGGGTTCCGGAGTCTTAGCAGGAACGCTAGCGACTGGTTCGTTTTCTTTCTTCGACTTTTTCTCTACCTTAGCCTTCTTAGCCGGTTCTGATTTCTCAGACTTTTCAGATTTAACAGGCTCAACTTTTGCCGGTGTGATCGCAACAGGCTCAGCCTTCGCAGCCGCAACTTTTGCTGGTTCCTTCGCTCCCGATTCGCCCAAATCTAGGAAATATTCAGACTTTTTCAAGCCCAACAGTCTGCCGAAAAAGCCAAAAATACCGCCGAAGAAATTTTTGATAAAACCAAACATTAGACTTACTCCTTTTGTTCTTTTAGAGAAATTTGTACAAGCTTGTCAACAAAGTTAGATTACGAGCGTATGGCAACCTTTGTCTACATTTATTCATCAAAATTTACATCTTGCTAAATTTAAGCTACCTCATCAAAGAAAACTTTAGGTATAAATACCCGCACTGCTTTGCACTTATTTACAAAGTATCTCAGAATTTGTTAGCAATTTCCACTAATTGTCGATCGTACCTCGATCCGATTCCATAGCTGTCCTAGTAGGGGTCAAACTCTTTAGGGGAGTAATCTATGCTGTAATCAGCAAGCAATTTTCCCGCCAAATGAACAGTTCGCTCGATCGCAATCCCGTCATCCTCCTACACGGCATCTGGGACACAAAGCTTATTTTCAACACAATGTCCGCCCGCCTCACCCAACTCGGATGGTCAGTCCACAGCCTCAACCTCACCCCCAACGACGGCAGCATCGGGCTCGACTTACTGGCCAAGCAACTCGCAGACTACATCTCTGAAACCTTCGATCCAGAACAGCCTTTAGACATAGTAGGCTACAGCATGGGCGGCATCGTCAGTCGCTACTACGTCCAGCGACTCGGAGGAATCAACCGCGTACAGCGTTTCATCACCCTATCTTCCCCCCACCACGGCACCCTCACAGCCTATTCCCTACGCCTACCAGGATACCTGGATATGCGGCCCGATAGTGGCTTGCTGCGCGATTTAAATCAAGATGTGACCCTGCTCAAACGCATAAACTTTACATCAATGTGGACGCCATTTGACATAATGATTGTACCGTCGAACAGCTCCCAAATGCCAGTAGGTAAAGAAGTTAAAGTCAACGTTTTGCTGCACCGCCAAATGGTGACCGAACCCCTAAGTATTAACGCATTAGTTGAAGAACTCAAAGCACCTATTGAAAATAAAATTCCCACTTAAAAATGAATAGCAATTTTAGCCGGAACCCAGTCTTGCTAATTCACGGAATCTTCAGAAAATCGGGAATTTTTTACAAAATGTCTGCCTACCTCACCCAACTGGGATGGTCAGTCTACACTCTCAATCTCTCGCCCCATTGGGGCAACGCCAGCATAGACGAATTAGCCCAACAAATAGCAGATTATATAGACAAAAACTTTGCGCCAGAACAGCATTTAGATATAGTAGGATTGAGTATGGGCGGTTTAGCAACTCGCTACTACCTGCAAAGGTTAGGTGGTATTAACCGAGTGCAGCGCTTTATTGCCATATCTTCTCCTCACAGCGGTACTTGGATGGCTTACACTCTCTGGGGAAAAGGCTGCATCCAAATGCGTCCTGGCAGTGCTTTTTTGGAAGATTTAAATCGAGATGCTGCTTTGTTGGAAAAGCTCAATTTTACTTCGATTTGGACAGATTGGGATTTCATCATTGTACCTGCTTCTAGTTCCCAAATATCGGCTGCCAAAGAAGTAAAATTGTCTATTTTCGCCCATGCCATGATGGCGAGGCATTCCAGCAGTTTAAAAGCGGTCGCTGAAGCACTTTCAGAACCCTTGAAAGTTCATGATTAACCGTTTGATTCCTTGTTGTATAATGTTAAATTTTGTACGGGCGGGTTTCACCTACCATTTTTTCCTAAAACCAACAATCTCGTAAACCCGCCCGCACATGAGGCAAATCGCTACCGGACTAAATATCAAACAGCATCCCCAACTTCAGCGTATTCGCTGCGGCCAAAAATTGCTTCAGCTTCACAGTAATACTTGAACTCCAGTATATTGTGGAAAGGATCTTCTAAGAAGAAAGTACGGTGTTCTGTAGGCAAACCGACAAATCGCCGTCTCGGTTCTTGATAGAAATTTAACTTGTTTTGCTGGGCTTTTTCTAGCAATCCTTCCCAGTCAGCTTCGGAAGTAAAAATTAACCCAAAATGCCGGGGATAGATGCCTCGCTGAGGCGTCAAAGGTTCGTGGCTGACGTGGGCGACAATTTGATGCCCACACAAACCCATAATTGCAGAATTCGGCGATTCGCGACCTAGTTCGCAGCCGAGTCCGTCTACGTAGAACGCTTTGGTTTGACCAATATCGGTCACGGGGAAGGCAAGATGAAATAAGACTTGGTTCATGGAGATACTAAATGCAGAATTCTGAATTGTTCTTTAATTATTTATCTTGGTCTAATCCTTGGTTGGTGGCGATCGCCCTAAATACAGTTTTACTTGCGATCGGCACCATTGCGCCTAAAAAATTGCTCACTCCCGCTGGCCAATTTCACGGCTGGGTATTGGGCGTGCTCATCTGGGGCTGTTTGGGATGGCAAGGCTATGCTGTGGTGATGTTTTACTTTCTTGTCGGATCGGGAGTTACCAGCATCGGCAAAGCCCAAAAAGAAGCAGAAGGCATAGCCGAAAAGCGTTCAGGCGCCAGAGGCCCGGAAAATGTCTGGGGTTCTGCTTTAACCGCTACTCTTTGCGCTTTGGGAGTTTTGGCATTATCTATTTTAGGAGAGACAGGCAAGATGTCTGTGCCACAAGATGCTATTTCCCTGTTATTGCTAGGTTACGCGGCGAGTTTTTGCACCAAACTTTCCGATACCAGCGCCAGCGAAATCGGCAAAGCTTACGGGAAGCGGACTTTTTTGATTACCAGCTTGCAGCCTGTACCTAGGGGTACGGAAGGGGCCGTAAGTTTGGAAGGAACAATTGCGGGTATTATCGGCTCAATTTTGATTGCGCTTGTGAGTTGGGCCGTCGGTTTAATTGACTTGACAGGAATTGTTTTTTGTGTTATTGCAGCTTTTATTGCCACGAACATTGAGAGCGTGATTGGGGCGACGGTGCAATCAAAGTTTGAGTGGCTGACGAACGAGGTGGTAAATTTTTTCAATACACTCATAGGAGCGATCGCAGCGATCGTTTTAGCGGCGACCTGGAGAGCTTTTTTAGCTTAGTTAATTCCGGACACATTCGCGACACAATACACAGGTTTTTTACGATAACTCAAACCATTAAAGCCGTATTTTTGGAAAAAAAACCCGGTGGCGGCGTCCAGGGCTATTAGTTATTAATCATTAGTGATTAGTTTCAAGCAATCAACTCATGACTAATGATTAATAACTAATCAAACTAAGCGTCGTCTTGCGGCCCAAACACCATTTGTACAATCATCGTCGGTTCGCCCCGCTTGTGATAGCGATCGGCCCAATTGCGAATAATTTCATCTAATTCCTCAAGGGCTTGGTCGAGCCGTTCCGGCGGAATATCCAAAGTCTCCATAATTCGCATCACCTTCGGTTGTTTTTCCGCCCAATCCTTCATCAGTCGGAAATATCTAGCCGTATCCTCAACCATAGTAAATGTCCGCTCTTCCTGCTCTGCCGGAGAGTAAGTAGCGCGGCTGAGGGCATAAAACGGCATTCCCCAAGGAGAATCAATACGAGTAACTGTCCCAGAATAGATCAAGCGTCGCTTAATGTGTTCTGCTAGAGCTTCGCTCAAAGGCATTCGCCTTTCTGGAGACATATCTTCTTGCGATCGCCTGTGCAGAAACTCGATCAACTCCATAAACTGAAAAGAATTGATCAGTTGAGCATCAGGCGGATTCGGAGGAATCTTGCCTTCGAGATATTTTTTTTCATCTACAGTCAAATTGTTTCCCGGAATGCGAGGGCGTCCCGGCATCCAACCATACTGTTCCAGCCAGACATAAGGAAACTGAATCAAATACCTAGGTTCTTGCGAACCCAACATTTTCAGCAATTTTCCCTGAGTCAGAGCTTCCCGGACTTCTTCAACAATCACCTTCACCCGTTTAGGCTCAATGTGATGCAAGTGTCCGGTCATCCGCAGGTTGTTGTCCTGCTCCATATAAGTCATATAAATGGCACACTTAGCCGCCGTTGCGGCCGCGTCTAGAAACGCCCCGTGCCTGTGCCCACTGGTTCTCATGGCGCTAAACGCCAGATATAGCATGATCTGATCCATTGCACTAGGGCTGAGGCTTTTGACCAGATCCAAAGAGTCATTTTTCATCACTATCCCCGAAATAGCCAAATTAGGAGGCATTTTGTCATCCTCCATTAAATTATTGCGAGAGCGCCGAATCAAGCATAGCCGACTGTCGCCGGAAAGCTTGCCAGCTACCCTAATATTCAGGTTAGTTAATTTCCCTGAGGTAACAGGGGCATGAGCTTAAAGGCTATCCACACCGCATAAGTGGTTCTTATTGGTGGCCAATTTAAGTAGATTGCTGCACCCTCTGCGCTGACAGTTTACCTATATAAGTTAGTTATCGCACGTTAATTATAGTGCAGCCGTTGAAAATTAAACCCTACTTTGGGCGGGGAGAAGGTAAATAACTGTTGCGATCAGAGGAATTTGAGGCGGCTCCGAGCGCAACAGTTCTTAAATACTCCTGGACGGCGACACCAGGTTCGATCGACTAAAATACGGGGTTGATGCCCTGGGATATCGGTTGAAAAACCCGACCATCGGAGTTCTCCGGGTAATTCCTATTTCATTGAAACATTTCAATACAAAACCGCCACATAGGAGAGTATATCTTTAGGTAGATGGCAGCTCCAAGTTGATATGTGCTCATAGTAAGACAAAAAAAATCTCGTAATAACTGTCAACAAAAACTGCAGTTGCCTGACGAACCCGAAAAATTAGAGTCCCAGAAAATTAGTTTGCTCGATCGACACGGGCGGCCTCGAAACCAGCCTCGAAATGAGTCAGTTGCGGAACTAGGTTTCTGGCAATGCGATTAAAATTGTTGTAGTGGCTGAATGTCAGTGCGGGACTCCATAAAATCACGCCGTTGCCGAACTTTGCGGGGAGCGCGCTCTCCTCTTTGTTGAGTTTGCGCTGACAACATATATTGAGCGGTGGCAGTTTCTAGCTGTTCGACTGGGGATTCAAGGGATAGAGCGGCGGTACCACTCAAGCTAAGGCCCAACAGGCTCAATAAAGCAATTGCTGTGTAGTTTTTCATGGGTAGTATCCGTGTCAGTGTCTATTTAGAGATACGGACTTTTCCCTTGCTCATCAGGATTGATTTCCCAGAAATTGCCAGACTATTCAAAAAACATGATGCGAGAATTATTTAACTTTTCAAATTGTGTCACCCACAGTAAATTTTAGTGGTTTAACTTGACAGGGTGAAATGTATCTACAGCCTTGAAAATACAAAACCGCCAAATATCGAAAGAGTAAATCTCTCGATAGATGGCGGTTGAAGCTTGAGATGATCATTTTTTACACAGAATAAGTATTCTAATGACTGTCAACAAGAAGTGCAGTTGCCAGACGAACCTGACTTTCTTAGAATCCCAGAAAATCCGATCGACACTGGTGGCCGAAACCGACTCATTGGTGGAACTCCCTTTCGTCCCATGCCATTAAAATGCTGGTATGTGATGGGTGTAAAGATGAGGCTGACTGAACTGTCTGCGTCCGCTGCCTCTTTCAGGAGAACGATCGCCTTTTTCTTGTTGAGTTGGCGCCAAGACAATATAATCAGCGGTGGCAATTGCCAGCAGTTCGACTAGGCATTCAAAAGCACTCTGGGCGCTGGCACTCAAGGTAATGCCCAACAGGCTTAGTAAAGCAATTGCAGTGTAGGTGTGCATGGGTAGTATCCGTGTCAGTGTCTATTACCTGATACAGACTTGCCCCGATCGATCAGGATAGATATCTGTGCAATTTTCGGATCTCTGCAAAAAACCTTACCTCTTCAATTCTACTGATCCCGCCAGCAGCCAAGCACCTGCCGAATTCAGCCTGCCCCATACTGTCAGAGGCTTTTCGGTTTCGCAATTCTGTAAAAATCTGTCGGTTTCGGAGTCCAAAGTCACGAGTTGCCAAGTTTGACAGGCTAAAGATTCGGGGCTTGTCAGCGTTAGTGTCCAGTCTTGTTCGCCGAGGCGACGGAAAATGCCCGAAAATGGGCTGTGGGTATTTGCTGTTTGACTGCTTTGTTTCTCTACTGACTCCTGACATTCGCCGCTGGCGGGATATGCTTCAGGTCGATCGAGATAATAGCGTTGCCAGTCGAGCCAGTCCGATCGATCCCGTGTCAAATTAAATAAGGGAATAACTGCCGCACTCGCCTCGGTATCTTGCAGCAAAGCTTCCTGCAAAACTCTCACCGGCAACTCTCGCGGCTGACATCCAGATTCCGCGCACAAAGCCGCCGCCATCCCCGCAGCCTGTCCAATATTCATTACCGTCGGTTGCAAGCGAGTTGCACCGTTGGCGATGTGAGAGACGGAAATATTTTTTTCGCAGACTAGCAAACCGTCTGTACTCGCAGGAATTAGGGCGCTGTAAGGAATGGTAAACGGAGTTCCCGTCCAGCGGCCACCCCAGCGGATGGATTTTGGCTGCAAGGGAATGTCGCCACTGGGGTAGTGGTGGTCATTGGCATAGTTGCCGATCGCAATTGTTTCACAAATGCCCTCAGAATTTATCGGCAACTTCGCGACTCTTCCACCGACAATAGGCAAAATATCTTGTTCTCTGACGGTACTTATCCCTCGCAAGCGGCGACTTTCTCGGTAGTAAGGATGTAAGGCGAAAGCACCAAGAAGGGAAGAATTTTGTTGATTTTCGATCGTTGAAATGGGGAAAATATTCTCTGCTAAGCCGTAGCGGGGGCCGAGTTGCGTTTGAATGAAGCGGGCAAAACTTTGAGTATGCCACAGACTTTCTTGGAGGAATTCTTGTCGAGATGCTTCAGATGCAATTAGTCGATCGACCCCTTCACCATAATCATTACCTCGACTCGGCCAATTAATCATCAACAATCCCCCTGGCAGCCTGCCGTAATTGAGAAATTGTTCGGGAGTGTAACCGTCCCAAGCACCGATAAATCGATCGGGATTGTCAATAGGCGGCGCGGGAATTTCTGGCCGGGCTGCACCTTTACCAAAATCCTGCATAATTGCCACCCAAGTCGGAGCTTGTACCGAATAGCGCTCTGTGAGAGCATTAGAGGCAGCGGGCGCGCTGGGTTCTCCCCACTCGGCTTGGAATTCCCAACCCCAGCGGTGTCCAACATCCGCTAAAGCCAGCAAATCTCCCAATTCCGTGGCATCCAAAGTGATTTTGGCTGAAACCGTAAAATCTGCAAACTGAACGCCAGAAATGCGATTTCCTTCATACAGCACATCGTGAGCAGTTTGTCCAGAAATCCAGTGCAAGTTCGGCAAACATTTAACCCAATCAGCGAAAATTTCAGCACCGATGCGGGGATCGTAAGTAAAAAAACTTACCCAGCCCCAATCCAAACCTCCCGGCTGTCGCTGCTGGAGTTCCCGGAGAAACGCGCCCCACAAACCGGTTTGAAAAGCTGCTAATTCATTGCCATCGGGGGCCGAAACGCCAGCGGAAGTCAGCATTCCTCCCAGCCAGGGGAATTCGCTTACTAAAATAGTTTTGGCACCTCGGCGGGCTGCTTGGACGGCTGCTGCGGTGCCGCCGGTGCCGCCACCGACTACCAAAACATCTGCTTTTAAGACCGAAGACATGGGCAATACCATTTTAGATTTTAGATTAAGGTGATGAGTGCGCTACGGATAGATGTTCGGCGTTGGCGATCGCGAATTGAATTTTACTGTGTAAAGACTTGACAAATAATAAATCGGGAATTATACAACGAGCGCACACTTTTTTTACTAAATGACTGCATGAGCGATCGCAACTTTTGATTTCTCACTTTTGGCGCGCAAATATTGCCAATATGACACCGCGAATAACGATAATAGAAAAAAGGGAACAGCATCTATAAAGTTTTACGTCTTAATAATTTCCGAGTTAGTAATTAACGGCTGAAAATGGAAAAAGGTTTTATTTTGTGGTTCACCGGGCTGAGCGGTTCCGGTAAGACAACTATCAGCAAAGCTCTCGAACCCGAATTGAAGGCAAGAGGTTGCAAAGTTGAAATATTGGATGGAGATGTCGTTCGCACCAACTTGTCAAAAGGTTTGGGATTTAGCCAAGAAGACCGAGATACTAATATTCGGCGGATTGGATTTGTTGCTCACCTGCTGAGCCGCAATGGAGTAGCCGTAATGACCGCAGCTATTAGCCCCTACAGAGCAATTCGCGACGAAATTAGAGCAATGGAGCCAAATTTTGTTGAAGTATATATCACAGCGCCGTTAGAAGTTTGCGAAGGTCGCGATGTCAAGGGCCTATACGCTAAGGCCAGAGCCGGAGAAATTAAGGGTTTTACAGGAATTGACGATCCTTATCAAGAACCGCTCAATCCTGAGATTATTTGTTACACAGAGCGAGAAAGTGTCGAAGAGAGTGTTAAAAAAGTTCTCAGCAAGTTAGAAGAGTTGGGTTACATTTGATGTTGGCGGGCTTGGATGAGGATAGGGGCAAAAAGCGATGGTGGTGAAAAGTTATTCGCGCAAGGTGCAACTTGAGAAAAAATCTCACCCTTTTGTCCCCTTCGCGGGGAGGGAAAGGGAAGAATTTCTCCCCTTTGCTGCAAGGAGAGGGGCTCAGGGAGACATTTTCAGCAAAAGCTGCAAGCTAAGTTATTGGGCAAGCAATGCTGTCAAAAGTTTAATTGCCCAAAGTTTAACAGTGTCAGTGCTCGCGACGGTGGGTTCATCTCCTGCGGCGGCCCAGTTTATGCCTCCTCCTCCTCCTCCTGCTGATACTGGTTCTCCTGTACAAGTACCCGCAGCGCCGGGATTTCCGGGATTTCCGGCAAGTGCACCTTCAAGTGTACGATCGGAAGTTTACACTTTAGGCGCGGGCGATCGTATTCAAATGGACATCTTCAACGTCCCGGAATACAGCGGCCCCAATGGTCAACACCAAGTACAGGCCGACGGTTCCCTGAGTTTGCCGTTAATTGGCAGCGTTTCAGTGTACGGGATGACCTTAGAACAAGCTTCTAATGCTGTTAAAGACCGATACGGCAAATACCTCAAACGTCCTTGGATTACCCTGAAACTGCTGGCGCCACGTCCTTTGCAAATTGCGATCGCGGGCGAAATCAACCGCCCCGGAGCCTATACAATATCCTCAGCAGCAGGCCCCGGAGGCACAGCAGAGCAAATGGGAACTCAAATGCCAACAATATCGCGGGCTCTGCGAATGGCCGGCGGAATTACGCAGTCAGCAGACGTGCGGCAAATCAAAATCCGCCGCCCCCAGCGCAACGCACCGGAACAAATTATTAGTGTGGATTTGTGGGAATTATTGCAAAACGGCGATTTGCGGGCCGATATGACTTTGCGCGACGGCGATACTATATTTATTCCCACTGTAACTAGCCTCAACCGCCAAGAAGCACCGACTTTAGCCGTAGCTAACATTACCGGACAAAGCACTCAACCAATTAATATTGCTGTGGTGGGCGAAGTAACTCGCCCCGGTACTTATACTTTGGCAAAAGAGGCTCAAAGTAGGGTACAAGAGAATGAAATGGGTGCAAATTCTGGTTTGTTTGCTGCCAGCGAAACCAACGGCGGGGAAACTGTTTTGCAGCAAACTGTAACGAGGGCTATTAAAATGGCGGGCGGCATTACGCCGGTAGCTGATATCAGACAAATACAAGTTCGCCGCCTGACGCGGGCGGGTACAGAACAAATTATTAATGTGAATTTGTGGCAACTTTTGGAAGGGGGAGATGTATCCCAAGATTTAGCGCTACAACAGGGAGATACGGTAATCGTCCCCAAAGCCGAAAACCTTGATGAAACCCAAGACGAACAAGTTGCTAATTCTAATTTTTCACCGGATACGATTAGGGTGAACATTGTGGGAGAAGTCGTGAAACCCGGAGCGATTGCGGTGCTGCCCAACACCACTTTAAATCAAGCGCTGGTAGCAGCGGGAGGTTTTAATAAAGCGCGGGCCGAAATGGATTCGGTGAATTTAATTCGCCTCAATCCTAACGGCACTGTTTCGCAGCTAACTGTTAAGGTTGATTTTTCCGCAACTGCCAATGAAGAAACTAATCCCAAACTGCAAAATAATGATGTAATTATGGTAAGGCGATCGGGTCGCGCTACGTTCTCGGATAATGTAGGCGGGACTCTCGCTCCTCTCAGCCCGCTGTTAGGAATATTTCGGTTGTTCGATATTTTTCGGTGATTTGAATAGACAGGCATTAAAACCTCAGAAACCCGGTTTCTAGAAAAATTGCGGTTGGGTAATGAAATATCTAGAAATCAACCGGTTCCTGAAACTCTCCCACCAATACAGACGTTTAAACTAATAAGTTGTAGAAATCAAATGAAACCAGGGAAACAATCTCCAATAGCACTTTTTAATCATAAAAAAGCCGCTGATCTGCAAAAAATGTCTTCTGGGCTTTATGAAGAAGATCAGTTTTTAGGCAGAAACAAAACCGAGGCAGAAGAGTTAAGTTTTTGGGAAGTTTGCCGCAGTCGCTCCATGTTAGTCATCTGCGTAGCAGCAGCAGTGACTACCGGAGTTTTCGCCTGGACACTGAATCAAAAAAGCGAGTATGAAGGGCGCTTTCAATTATTAGTAGAACCAGCAGTTACGCAAAATACTTTAGCCAAAATATACTCCGGTGAGTTGAAACTGCAACCAGCAGCCCCGGCGACGCAAGAAAAGGGCGGTTTTGACTACGAATCCCAAATTCAAGTTTTGCAAAGTCCGCAAGTAATGTCGCCGATCATTAAAGAGTTGCAGGCTAAGTATCCCGAAATAAATTACAATTACCTTTTGAACCAAAAAGCAGATAATTTGCCGTTGTCTCAGGAAACCCGCCTGTCAATTAATCGCTTCAAAAATACCAAAATTATCGAAGTTAGATATCGGGATTATGACCCGAAAAAAATTCAGTTTGTTTTGGAAAAAGTTGCGCTAGGCTACCGCAACTACAGCGTGCAAGATACCACAACTCAAATTAGTCAGACTCTGGATTTTGTGAAATCGCAAATTCCCAACCAGCGAAAGCGCCAACAAGCTCTGCAAACAGAAATTCAAAAATTGCGGCAGCAGTACAATTTCATTGACCCGCAGATTCAAACCCAACAACTCGCGCAGCAAATCAGTGAACTTCAAACGCAAAGATTGGAAGCGCAAACGCAGCTCAATCAGCAGAGATTGCTCTATTCCAATCTGCAAAATCAGCTCGGACTGAACCAGCAGCAAGCGCTGATGGCCTCGGCTCTCAGTCAAGCTCCCCGCTATCAAGGGATGCTGACTCAATTGCAACAATTAGAAGGGCAAATTGCGATTAACTCGGCTACGTTTACAGACGAAACTCCGCAAATGCAATTGTTGCGAGAACAGCGCAAGAACCTGATTCCTTTGTTGAAGAAAGAAGCCCAACAGGTTCTGGGAACTGATTTGGCTAAGGTAAATTCGCAAGTGCTGACTTTTCAAGATCCGGTGCGGATTAAGTTAATCGAGCAGTTTATCGGTACTGCTAATTTAATTCAGGTGCTGGGTGTGCGGAATCAAGTTTTGGAACAAGCTGCTAAGCAGTTGAATCAATACTCTCAAAAATTCCCGGTGATTTTGCGGCGCTATTCCGATTTGCAGCGCGAGTTGGATTTAACTAACAATACGCTGAATGGTTTGGTGGCAAAACAGCAAGCTTTGCAGCTTGAATCTGTGGGCAAAAAAGAGGTGGCTTGGGAAGTTATTGCTAAGCCGGAAATTCCGCGTTACAAAAATGGCGAGTTGATGGCTGTTGCTCCGATTATGCCTTTGAATTTGGCTTTGGGGGGATTGGGTGGTTTGCTGTTCGGTATGCTGGCGGCGCAGTTGGCGGAACGGTTTAAAAATAAAACGGTGTTCCAAACTCCAGAGGATGTCAAACAGTCGATTCGCCTGCCTTTGTTGGGGGTAATTCCTGCTAGCGATAAAATTTTGAGACTTCCTCCTGCTGAGACAAGCGCGGTGGGTGTGGCAATTTCGCCGATGCCGACGGATGCTTTTCAAGAAGCTTTTCGATCGCTCAATGCGAATATTCGCTTACTAAACGTTGATACTCCGATTAATTCTTGCGTAATTACTTCTTGTCAAGTAGGTGACGGCAAGTCTACGGTAGCAGTAAATCTGGCGCGGGCGGCGGCTGCAATGGGGCAGCAAGTGCTGTTGGTGGATGGGGATTTGCGGCGTCCGCAGGTACACGAAATGCTGGGTTTACCGAATTGGCAAGGCTTGCACAATGTGATAGCTGATGATGTGGATGTGCAACAGGTGATTGTGCGATCGCCCCGCGATGAAAATTTGTTTGTCTTAACTTCCGGCCCGGTTCCTTTCGATCCCACAAAGGTGCTTTCTTCCCGAAAAATGCCGCATTTAATGGCAGCTTTGTCAAGTCACTTTGATTTAGTTATTTACGATACTCCACCGCTTTTGGGTTTGGCGGATGCGAATTTGTTGGCGGCTCACACTAACGGATTGATGCTGGTAGTGGGGCTGCATCAAACTGAGCGGGAGGCGCTGGTGTTGGCTTTTGAAGATTTAAAAATGGCGGGGATTCCGCTGTTGGGAATGGTGGCGAATAACGATAAAGGCAGCAGGTATTACTATCAGTCTTACGTGCAGGATTACGTCCAGGAACAGTCTGTTTGAGGGAGAGGAATTGCTAATTATCGTAGGGTGCGTCGCTGCGAGATTTTCGCTCTTTTTTGGGGATTTTTGATGGCGACGCACCTTATGCCTAATTCTTGCCAGGTGCGTCGCTGCGAGATTTTCGCTTTTTTTGAGGATTTTTGATGGCGACACACCCTACGGCTATACTGTTCTTGAGAATGCAAGGCGGGCGGGACAGCCGACAAGATATTTCATCCATCTTGCACCATTAATTGTGAATAAAGCTGTCAGGGGCGGGCGGGACGCCCCACAAGAACATTTAACTTTTATGGAACAGGCCGGAAAGCCTGTTCTTAAGATTTGTGCGTGATTTCAGAAAGACAAATTTTCTTAAGATTTGCGATCGAGACTCTGAACTATAATTAAAAGTAGAGAAATTTAAACAAATCGCGGCACTTGCAAATTAGCAAGACCTGACAACGTGGCTGGTAAATTCCTATTTTGTAATACTTTGATACAACTCCCGGCATAGCTTGAAAACTAGCAGGGAGTTTTGTGTTTTTCACACAGGAGATGAAACCATGGCTATTGCTACTATCAACCCGGCAACGGGAGAAACGCTAAAAACTTTCGAGCCGATCGCGGATGAGGTAATAAAAGCTAAGCTGGAATTAGCACAGCAAGCTTTTAAGAAATACCGCCAACTGCCGTTTGAGCAGCGAGCCCTGTGGATGCAGAAAGCTGCAGATATCCTGGAGCGCGATCGCGAAATTTACGCTGAAATGATGACCCTGGAAATGGGCAAAACGCTCAAATCTGCGATCGGCGAAGTGGAAAAATGCGCCTTAGTTTGTCGGTATTACGCCAAAAATGCCGCTCAATTTATGGCAGACGTACCGGCAACCACTGACGCTAGCAGCAGCTTTGTCCGCTACCAACCGCTGGGCCCTATTTTAGCCGTTATGCCGTGGAATTTCCCATTTTGGCAAGTTTTTCGGTTTGCGGCGCCGACACTGATGGCGGGCAATGTCGGCTTGCTCAAACACGCTTCCAACGTGCCTCAGTGCGCTTTGAAAATCGAAGAAATTTTTACGCTTGCTGGCTTTCCCGAAGGAGTTTTTCAAACTTTGTTAGTCGGCGCCGACAAAGTAGCCGATATCATTGCGGACGATCGTATCAAAGCAGCAACTCTCACCGGTAGCGAACCAGCGGGTGAAAGTTTGGCAGCAAATGCGGGCAAAAATTTGAAAAAAGTAGTGCTGGAATTGGGAGGAAGCGACCCCTTTATTGTGATGTCCAGCGCCGATGTAGCAGCAGCTTTATCAACTGCGGTGACATCCCGGATGCTCAATAACGGTCAATCTTGCATCGCAGCCAAACGCTTTATTTTAGCAGAAGAGATTGCCGACGAATTCCTCACAGGATTTGTCGAAAAATTCGAGCAATTAAAAGTAGGCGATCCGATGTTAGCCGAAACCGATATCGGCCCTTTAGCGACTCCCGCAATCCTCAAAGACTTGGACAATCAAGTGCAAACTTGCATCCAATCGGGAGCAAAACTTCTGACAGGCGGCCGCCCATTGTCAGAGAATGCCGGCAATTTCTACTTGCCAACTATTTTGGCACACATTCCGCCGCATGCCTCTGCCCGTCAAGAAGAATTTTTCGGACCCGTAGCTTTAGTATTCCGAGTTGCAGACATGGATGAGGCGATCGCCCTCGCAAACAGCACATCTTTTGGCTTGGGTGCGTCAGCTTGGACTACAGTAAACTCAGAGAGCGATCGCTTTATTTCCGAACTAGAGGCCGGCGCGGTATTCATCAACGGTTTAGTAAAATCCGACCCGAGATTGCCCTTCGGCGGCATCAAACGCTCCGGTTACGGACGCGAATTGAGCATCCAAGGAATGCACGAATTTGTTAACATAAAAACAGTGTGGGTGAAATAAGCTCCCACTCTATCAACCGATCGCACAAATCTACATAAGTCTGCGTTTATCTGCGTTTACCTGCGGTTAAAAATTCCCATTTAGTATTTTTGCGATCGGTTGAAAAAGAGAAAAAAAAACCATTAACCGAGGAGAAAAACGGAAATGAACACAGCTCAACTATTGGTAAAATGTTTAGAAAATGAAGGCGTCGAATACGTCTTCGGACTTCCAGGAGAAGAAAATTTAGAAGTTCTAGAAGCCCTGAGAAACTCTTCAATTAAATTTATTACTACTCGCCACGAACAAGGCGCCGCATTCATGGCAGACGTTTACGGTCGTCTCACCGGCAAAGCCGGCGTTTGCTTGTCCACCTTGGGCCCCGGCGCAACTAACTTAATGACAGGAGTTGCTGACGCCAACTTAGACGGCGCTCCTTTAATAGCAATTACCGGACAAGTCGGCACAGACAGGATGCACATAGAATCGCACCAATATTTAGATTTGGTTGCCATGTTTGCGCCAGTTACTAAGTGGAATGCTCAAATTGTTCGCCCCAGCACGACGGCAGAAATTGTCCGCAAAGCCTTTAAAGTAGCTCAAAGTGAAAAGCCGGGAGCAGTTCACATTGACTTACCTGAAAACATCGCAGCAATGCCTGCTGAAGGAAATCCGCTCACCAAAGACAACCGCGAAAAAACTTTTGGCGCTTACCAAAGCTTGAATAAAGCCGCTGTGGCAATTTCCAAGGCAAAAAGTCCTCTGCTTTTAGTAGGAAACGGCGCGATCCGCGCTAACGGCAGCGATGCTTTGACACAATTTGCTACTCGATTGAATATTCCTGTAGCTAATACTTTCATGGGCAAAGGTGTAATTCCTTACACTCATCCTTTGGCACTTTGGACGACGGGATTGCAAAAACGTGATTATATTAGTTGTGCTTTTGAAGAAACGGATTTAGTGATTGCTGTTGGCTACGATTTGATTGAATATTCCCCGAAGAAGTGGAATCCAGAAGGAAAAATTCCGATTATTCACATTGGATCTTTGCCAGCAGAAATTGACAGCAGTTATATTCCTCTTATAGAAGTTGTGGGGGATATTTCTGATTCCCTCAATGAAATTTTGCAGCGTGCCGATCGCATGGAGAAAGTAGACCCTTTTGCTAAGCAATTGCGGGCGGATATTCGCGCTGGGTACGAACAATATGCAGCCGACGACGGTTTCCCGATCAAGCCACAAAAACTCATTTACGATTTGCGGCAAGTCCTGGGCCCGGAAGATATTCTTATATCTGATGTGGGAGCTCACAAAATGTGGATCGCGCGGCACTATCATTGCGATCGCCCGAATACCTGTTTGATTTCCAACGGATTTGCGGCGATGGGAATTGCGATTCCGGGTGCGGTGGCTGCAAAACTCGTTTATCCCGATCGCAAAGTAATAGCAGCCACCGGCGACGGCGGTTTTATGATGAATTGCCAAGAGTTAGAAACTGCTTTGCGCGTCGGTACTAATTTTGTGACGCTGATCTTTAATGACGGCGGTTACGGGTTAATTGAATGGAAGCAGCAAGATTATTTTGGTCATTCCGATTTCGTCAAATTTGGCAATCCCGATTTTGTGAAATTTGCCGAAAGTATGGGTTTAAAAGGCTATCGAGTGGAAGCTGCAACCGATTTAATTCCCATCCTCAAAGAAGCCCTGGCTCAAGATGTCCCTTGCGTGATTGATTGTCCGGTAGACTATCGGGAAAATGCGCGTTTCAGTCAATTATCTGGGGATATGAGTTGCAATTTGTAAGAGTAGCTAGATCCCCGACTTCTTTAAGAAGTCGGGGATCTAATAATGGACATTCTTTGAGATAGAGTTTTGTAGCTTGTTTAATATTGGCGATCGCTTCTTCTATGGTTTCGCCTTGGTCAATTGTACCGACTTCTGGACATTCGGGAATGTACTTCTGCCAATTATTTTACCCAAGTATGAGAAGCATAAATCACTTCCTCTTCCTTCTGGCGATCGGTTGCAATTTGCTTCTCAATCTCTCCGTAGAGTTTTGTTTCCACTTGTCGGAGTTGTGATATCAAATCTGGTAGCATCGGAATTAATATTACCCACTGCTTTCGAGACGGCGCCGTGCCTAATCGAGTCAACAGTTAACACTCAACCATTCAGTTATTCGACCCGCCCGTCAACAGTCAACAGTTAACAGTCAACAATCATTCCGGTGGCACCGGAATTGATATCAAATCTAATCACTTCAAACCCAATAATAAGGCGATTCCGCCGATCGCACCAACTACCCCCAAAACAGCCCGAATGCTCACTTTTTCGCCCGCCAGCACGGCTAAAGGCAGTATAAACAGGGGACTGGTAGAACTGAGTGTTTGAGCGATTGCTGCGGGTGCATATTTCAGTGAAGTCTGTTGCAGGGAAATCCCGAGATAGGTTCCTAAAAAAGCTGCCAGAATTATTGCAGCTAATATTTTTGAGGATTTTAATTGTTTGAAACTGTCAAGGTTTGTTGGCTTAAAAAAGCATAGCATGACTGCCATACCACCGCTCAAACGCAAGGCCGCCGTCCACAGGGGATCTATATCTATTTGAGTGAAGGCGGCGCGGGATAAAATAGCTCCAACGGCGTGGGTTGTTTGTCCTAATAAACTAATACCTAATCCCTGCCAAAGATGTTTTGATGATAAAGTTGTTTCGGCTGTTCGTTCTGCAATTACCCACGCTACGCCGCAGATTGTTAAAAGAATGCCAGTACAAGCAATGGGCGATAACTTTTCTTGCAAAAATATTAAGCCCAATAAAGCTGTTAAAGGGGGAGAAAGGGTTTCTAAAAGCAGCGTTCGCCTCGCGCCTAAATATTTTAATACGATAAAGAAAGCGGTGTCTCCGATGCCAATTCCTAGCCCGCCACTAATCAGCAGCATGGCTAAAATATTAGGGTTGATTGCTGGTAAGGGTTTACCTAAAATTATTACAGTGGCAAGGAGCATGAAAAGGGCGATCGCACCTTTGAGCAAGTTTAGCACGACTGCGGGGATTTGCTGTCCCACTCGCTGCCAGATGGTGGAAGATAGAGCCCAGACAAATGCAGCGCTTAAAGCGGCGATTTCACCCATAAAATTTATTGACTGTTGACTGTTGTCATTAGTTACCAATTTGCAATTCCCGATGCCCGATTCCCCATGCCATATAAATTAGGGTTCCCGGTGGCCTACCTGGAACCCTAGATTTATTAAGCTTTTTTAGCAGTGGGCGGTGAACATAAATCAATACCATCATGTCCGAATATGAGGAACGAAGCAATTCGCTTGTAGTTTGGGATTGCTTCGTTCCTTTCTTCGGACACCCAAGATATATGTCTACCTACTGATTAACCTTGTGGTAATCCCGGAGATTGCGTAGGTTGAAATTGTGACCGCATATCTGTTCTTACCCAAGAACTAAAACGATCTGGACGAACGCATTCAGCATTATCTAATTCGTCTTTGAGTTTATTGGCGAAAGATTCAAACATATCCACTAAAGCCTGACGATCTGTTAAGCAACCTTGGAGAGCAATAAGTTGTTCCAGCGTCCAGTTATAGAGTTGAGTGTCCCCTTGTTCAATGCGTAAATAGAACTGATTCTCAAACTGTGCCAGATTAGAGTAGAAGTTCTCAACTTCTGACTTTATCAGGTTCATATCCAGGTAGAATTGTTGCTGTTTCAATTCGGCAAAAATCGTATTTTTGATGTTCTGCGTGAAGTTTTGGTTCAGCTCATTATTGACGATAGCAGAGACATCATTACGGAAGTTGAGAATCTTGTTATCCAAGCTAGTATTAATGCGATTGTCAAGATCATTGACAATATTAGTAGTCACTAACTGCACGTTGCTAGTGCTAGATTGATTAACCACCGTATTGATGCGTTGATCCATGTTAGCTTCAATCTGCTGAATGACCAGATTTTTAATGTTTTGGCTTTGGTCAGCAATTTTGAGATTAACTACCGCATTAATCCGCTGATCTATGTCGTGTTGAATTTGCTGAACAATTTGAGTGTTAATATCTTGAGATAGATTAGACACTTTGAGGTTCACGACATTATCAATGCGTTGATCGATGTAAGTTTGCATTTGCTGAATCACCAGATTCTTCACATTCTGGGTTTGATCGGAAATCTTGATGCTCACCACATTCTCAACACGCTGATCGATAGTATGTTGGAGTTGCTGAATTACCTGATTAGTGATCTCTTGAGATTGATTGGCGATTTGGACATTAACGGAGTTACTAATGCGCTCATCAATATCAGCCGACATTTGATTAATTACCTGGGTATTAATCTCTGTAGACTGATTGGCTATTTTGATGTTAACTACATTCTCAATCCGTTGCTCAAGTTCAGTTTGCATTTGCTGAACTACGAGGTTCTTAACTTCTTGAGTCTGATTAGACACTTTGAGATTAACGACGGACTCAACACGCTCATTGAGTTCGGTTTGCATTTGTTGCAGCACTAAGTTTTTAATCTCTTGGGTTTGTTCAGAGATTCTTAAATTCACCTGCTCACTAACAATGCGGGGAATTCGGGAAATAAATAAGTCGTTGAGATTTTTGTTGAAGTACCCCGACCAATTGTGGAAATTCTGATTAAAACTAACTTCCATTTGTTGGGTAAGAGTCTTAAGCATAAACTCCAGCCGTGCTACCTTCATCCCTAAGTCTTTAGCTTGAGTTTGATAGCCTTTAAGCAGCCATTTTTCCAAATTGTCCCAATAAGCTTCTTTTTTCTCGTTCGGATCGCCTGTTACTGTAATGGAACTATTGATTTGGGCTGCCATTTGCTGCCACATTTGTTCCATCTGATCTTGGTCAAAACTGAAGTTAAATCCACTGCTAATATCGATATTTTCAGTCCCCGAGCTAGTTGTACCACCAGTGGTAACTGCTGTACTACTAGAGCTAGTTGTACCACCCGTGGTAACTGGTATACCACCAGAGCTAGTTGTGCTACCACCAGAGCTAGTTGTGCTACCACCAGAGCTAGTTGTGCTACCACCAGAGGTAACTCGTGTACCACCAGAGCTAGTTGTGCTACCACCAGAGCTAGTTGTACCACCACCCACTACACTAACAGTGCTTCCGCTGCTGCCCATACCAGGTGGTAGTGATGACTGTGCATATTCTTCGGCTACTTCTAGATCGCTGATGTTGTTGATTTCTAAAACAACTTGCCCTTCGTTGTCTTCTATGTATGTATCAAAAAAGAAGCCGGAGAGGGTTGTTTTTTGTTTGACTTCAAAAATAACTTCATCTTTGAAGCCATTTAAGGAGCACCAACTTTCGCTAAGTTCAATTCCTGTCAACTTGGAGATAAATTTTCCCCCTTCAATCAACAGTAACGCCCAGGGTTCTAATTGGAAATTTTTTGCTTCTGCTCCATAAGTGGCATTGCTTTCCCGAATTTTGACGCGATAGTTCCCTGCAGCTAACTCGATTGAATTAGCATTGGCTTTTTTAAGAGTTGAGAGATAATTGCCATCAAGCGAATAGCAGTTTTCCTTGCTATCAACGGTTAAAGTTTGGGGATTAAACTGTTGATTGCCAGTGATTGAAACAGTGACTTGTCCTTGATTATCACCACTATAGGTATCAAAGAATAAAGCACAGACTACAGCTTTTTCTTTGATATCTAACTGCAATTTGTCGTTATAGCCGTTTAAAGTTGCCCAAGTTCCACCTGTCTCAACACCTGTCTTTGTGTTGACAAAGGTACTGCCATCAAGTCCATAAATCCAGAGAAAAACAAAAGGCTCAGCGACGGTATTGTCCGCACTATAACTGTAGCTACCACTGGTAATTTGGATGTCAAAAGTTCCTTTGTCTAATGTCAGAGACTTAGCAACATTTTGTTGCAAGCTATTCATCTGAGCGGTATTGATAACGTAACAGTTTTCTTTGGTATCAATGGTTAACAGTTGCATAGTTTCGTCACCCGTTGTAGTAGTTGTTTGTGGAGATTGTGTAGCTTCAGTGTTAACTTTTGAAGTGATGGTTGCGATCGCTTCTGCTGCTGGTTGATAAACCGCAATTCCTGCCCAACGACCCCTAGGCTTGGTTTGAGCCACTAATGTGCCTTTACCGGTCTTGGTATTAATGCGGATTAATTGACCGTCTTTTCCCAAGTTAAAAAATCTGCCGGTAACGCCATAAAGGACATTGCCAACAAATTCTATACTGCCAATACCAGGAAATCCGGTATCACCAATAGTTTTAACTTCGCTAGTATCGAGATTGCATCTAGCAAGTAATTTCTTCTTTTGGTAGCCAATTAATGTGATATATGCTATGCCATCGCTATCAAAGGCAACTTCACCACAGTTGTAGTCTTTATTAGCTACGGTAGCTACTGGTGTACCTTTTCCTGTTTTCAGATCAAGGGCAATCAGTTGTTTAGCTGTGCTGGCATAAAGGGTTTGACGTTGGGCATTATAAGCCAAGCCGGCTGTAGCAAAGCCTGTATCCCCAATGACAGTCGTATGGCCCGTTTTGATGTCAATTTTAACGAGCTGGGTTGTGTCGCCTTCTCGATCGATGCCATAGAGTTGTGAATCAACAAAGGCAATATCATACACTTCTGTAATGATCTCACCGATGAATGTTGTTTTACCTGTGGCTAAATCAAGAGTATACAGTTTACTTAACTGATTTGAGACACAATCTTGGATATACACTGTCCCTGGAACCATAGCTAAATCCAAAGAAGATATATTGCTTGCCTGATTACTCATCTTTATCTTTTGAACTTGCCCAGCGATCGATCTCTGTGGCCCGCAATACTGGTACAGGATGGGACAACTGAGCCGTCTGAGCTTGTTTGAGCATATCTCCGAGTTGAGTGTTGCTGAGGTCGTCGTAGGCTCGCGCCTGCGCCAAAAACGTGTCTACATTCAGTTTTTGGTAATCACTTAATGTGATATATGCTATTAGACTTGTTTTGCCAAACTGTTAAGAAATAATAATCGAGGTTGCTGATTACGGTATTTCCCTTAGTGCTGATAAACTCAACATCTGCTAGAATTACTCGCAAGTTTAACAGCTCCGGGCAATGACTATTAGTCTATCTAAAGGGGTAGATAATTTTTTTTTTCGTAATAAAGCGTAACATCTTTCTGTATCCGCTCAATAATCCGGGGTAAAGCGCTCAACGATGCACCTCAAATGACGCAAAGTCGTTCCTGAGTGGGTAGTCCGCCCCGAATTATTGAGCGGATACATCTTTCTCATCTTTCAGCCCACATTCCGCACCCTCAACTGTCACACGGACTGCTGAGGCTGAACGGAAAAAACTAATGATTTTTCAGGGAGTGCTTGTTTTCTCTCTAGTTATTGTCAATTAACAGGAATTAACGACAAGTTGAGTTCATCCTGAGCCTGACAGCTAATTCAACTTAAGTATTAGTGCTTAGTCTCACCTAGGTTGATCAAGCTTACTACCACCAAGAACACCAAAAGCCCCGTGTGACAGTTGAGAGTGCGGAAGGTGGGTTTTTGCTACCCCGCCCTAACTTGTTACCAAACAAACACTAACCAGTTATATAACTGGTTAGTGTTTGTTTAACTGGTTTGCTTTTCCGTAACCATTAACCAGATAACCCGATCAGCGATCGCCAAATTAAAACCCTGTCTAACCGTTAGACATTAGGTTCCCTGACAACGCGCTCTATCATTCTGTGTCCTCAATCGTTATATTACTTTCGGACTTTAAGGTTAACCCTTTCCCGTCATTAAATTGAATCCTGACTTGATACTCTTTTTTTCCACCTGGAAAGGGCTGTGTAAGAGACATATGAGAGACGACTTTCCCATTGTATGTAGGCACCTGTATTACACTCATTGCTTTTACTCCTTGTTTTTTTACAACAGAACCCGGAAGAAACGAGTCGAAAACTGCCTAAATATAGATTGGATAGGCATTTCGACAGTTCAAGCACATAACCCCGAGATCATAAGATTATATCCCCAAGTGGCGTTCGCTACTTACTTTAAGTGGTGAGGCGATAGCTTACCGACCCAACCGCTGGCACTTCCCCACCACGCGATCACACCCATAAAAGCTGTTGACTGTTGACTGTTAACGGTTGACTGTTGTCATTAGTTACCAATTCGCAATTCCCGATGCCCGATGCCCGATGCCCGATGCCCAATATAAATTAGGGTTCCAGACTTATCATCTGGAACCCTAGATTTATTAAGCTTTTTTAGCAGTGGGCGGGGAGAGAATCGAACTCTCATACCTTTCGGTGTCAGATTTTGAGTCTGATGCGTCTACCAATTTCGCCACCCGCCCTTTTTCGTTTCACCATCATAACACACCGATCGGTTTCCTGCAAGCAAAGATTCATAATCTTTTGAACTTGCCCAGCGATCGATCTCTCTGGCGCGCAATACTGGTACAGGATGGGACAACTGAGCCGTTTGAGCTTGCTTGAGCATTTCTCCCAGTTGAGTGCTGCTGAGGTCGTCGTAGGCCCGCGCCTGCGCCAAAAACGCATCGACATTCAGTTTCGGAGCTAAAGTCGGCGAACCTCCGGCCAGTTTCATCAACACCGATGCTACCACTCTTGGGTCTTGGGTGGCGAGCAATGCCGCGCGATCGCACGTAAATTCGGCACACCGCAACCATTCCAACATTTGCGCCTGCAAACCCTGCACCAGCACGGTTCCCACAGGCGAAATTTGGCCGGCGGCCAACACAATTAAATTAGCCAGAGTCAGGTAAACTCCGTGTTCGCACTTCAAATGCCCCAACTCGTGAGCAATTACTGCCTTAACTTCCTCGTCTGTGAGCAAATCAATCAGAGAAGTGTGCATCACCACAAAAGGCTGTTTTCCCCGCATCGCAAAAGTGTAAGCATTCGGCATCGGATGCTGGCGGACATAAAGCTGCGGCGCTTCCAAATCCAGAGTTTTGCAGGCATCCAACAGTAATTGATGCAGGTGGGGCAATTGATTTTCGCCGACTTGGACGCTGGAAGCCAGATTTTCCAGCATAAAAAACTGTTCGCCAAGTTGTCCCAGCAACTGCCGCACGATCAAATCCAGGCCGGGCAGTTGTTTGAGCGTGTTGGTGGCTTCCAAGTCTAGCGGGTGGCGAAACTGGTTTGCTTTCAAACCGATGAGCGGTATGTTCGACATTTTAATCCTGAGTCATAAGTCAACAGTTAACCGTCAACAGTCAACCGTCAACAGTTAACCGTCAACAGTCAACAGTCAACGGTCAACTGACTAATTAACAGTTTAAACCCGATCGCACGGGATTGACAGGAGCCTCAGCAGTCGCCGGGTCTGTACCCTCTTTGACGCGCCGCAACTTAGCTCCCAATTTTTGCAGCTTCACCTCTAACTGCTCGTAGCCGCGGTCTAAGTGCTGCAAGCTGCTGATGGTGGTGACACCATCGGCTGCAAGTCCCGCTAACACTAACGCCGCCGAAGCCCGCAAATCTGTTGCCACTACCGGCGCACCCGACAGCCGCGACACTCCGCGCACAATCGCTACATTGCCTTTAAGGCGAATGTCTGCGCCCATGCGATTGAGCTCTGCTACGTGGCGCAAGCGATTCTCAAACACGGTTTCTTTGATTAAGCTGTCGCCTTCGCTCAGCGTCAGCAAAGCCATAAACTGAGCTTGCATATCTGTCGGGAAACCGGGATAAGGCAGAGTTTCGATGTCTGTGGCCGAGTGAGTTTGGCCGGGAACTATCCGCAAAATGTCGGGGGATTCTGCAATAATTTTCGCCCCAATTGTCTTCAATTTGGCAATGACTGCGGTCAGGTGGTCGGGAATTACCGGCGACAAACTGATTTCGGAGTGAGTGATGGCTCCTGCTACTAAAAATGTTCCGGCTTCAATGCGATCGGGAATAATTGAATAGTCTACCGCGTGCAGCTTGGGAACTCCCGAAATGACGATCGTATTCGTGCCGGCGCCTTGAATTTTTGCTCCCATAGCGCGGCAGAAATTCGCCAAATCTGCGACTTCCGGCTCTTGAGCCGCATTTTCAATCACGGTTTCTCCTTCAGCCAGAGTCGCCGCCATCATCAAAGTTTCAGTTGCGCCGACGCTGGGGTAGTCCAAATAAATTTTGGCTCCTTTCAGGCGGCGGTTCGGCCCTTTGACGTAAGCGTGAACCGTGCCGTGGTCGATGTGGACTTCGGCGCCGAGGGCTTGCAGACCGCGAACGTGGAGTTCAACGGGTCGCGCGCCGATGGCGCACCCACCGGGCAAGGGCACTTTGGCAAATCCCAAACGCGCTACCAGTGGCCCGATGATGAAGAAGCTCGCCCGCAGTTGGCTGACTAATTCGTAGGGGGCTTGAGCGTCTATGAGGTTGCTGGCGTTGATGTCTAAAACGTCGCCGTTCTGCTGTAAGTTGACTCCTACAGCGGAGAGAATTTGCCCCATGCGGGCGACATCGACTAGACCAGGAACGTTGCGGAGACGGCAATCCTCTGGGCATAACAGGGCTCCTGCCATGACGACTAAGGCCGAGTTTTTGGCGCCGCTGATTTTGACGTGTCCTTTAAGGGGTTCGCGACCCCAAATTTGTAATACTTGTTGTTCGTCGCTTTCAGGTGAAGCTGGCAGGTTAGATGAGTTCTGAGCTGGTGTAATGGGTTTGGCCTCCATAATTCGCTTCGTTACTTTATACATTATTAATTTTGGTTCGATTTTACCGGAAAGTTTTTATATGTCTAGGGGTAACAGGAGGAATTCCCGGAATTATATTTGCTGGAATTCACTAGGGACAAGGCTTTCAGGTTTAATCGCACAAATAATGTCGATCGAGTCTCATGAAGTTATCTGTATCAAAATTTACGTTCATTTGTAGCGCTCGCTCGGATCTCAGATGTTGTACCTTTGTCAACGAACTTTTTAAGTAAAAGCCGACTCGGTTGTTGACAAAGGTGTAAGATATCGGTTCGATCGACAATGCCAGAAAGTTAACACATTGTCGATCGCCCCATTGCCTGTGCTACCCTGTGACAACAACCTAGAGCCAAAGCTACTCCTAGCACATGGTTCACATTAAACGGATCGAACTGACTAACTTTAAATCTTTTGGCGGCACGACGGCCATTCCCGTGCTGCCCGGTTTTACTGTGGTTTCCGGGCCCAACGGTTCAGGGAAGTCCAACATCCTCGACGCTTTGCTGTTTTGTCTCGGGCTTTCGAGTTCTAAGGGAATGCGGGCTGAACGTTTGCCGGATTTGGTGAACAGCGCCCAAAACAAACGCGGTACGATCGAAGCTAGCGTGACTGCGACTTTTGCGTTGGAAGATGTGGGGGAGGAATGGTTCGCCCAGGATGAAGATGAGGAGGAAAATGCAGCAGATGAGTTATCTGTTGAAGCAGAGGAAGTCGAAGCGATAGAAATTGCCGAAACTCTAGACAATAACGGCCAATCATCTCCTGTCAATCTAAAATCGCCTCTATCTGTTGAAGAAGCCGCAGGGATAGAAACTGCCGAAACTCTAGACAACAACGGCCAATCATCTGTCAATCTAAAATCCAAAATCGAAAATCGAAAATTGGATGAGTTATCTGTTGAAGACGTAGAAGAGATTGAAATCGCAGCAACTCAAGACAACAACGGACAACTACTCGCTACTAATAAAAAATCCAAAATCCAAAATCCAAAATCGGATGAGTGGAGTGTGACGCGCAAACTTCGGGTAACTCGCCAAGGTACTTACACTTCAACTTATTACATTAATGGTCAACCTTGCACGCTGACTCAACTTCACGAACAACTCAACCGCTTGCGAATTTATCCCGAAGGCTATAACGTCGTGCTACAAGGAGACGTTACCAGCATTATTTCGATGAATTCTAAGGAACGCAGAGAAATCATTGACGAATTGGCTGGGGTGGCTCAGTTCGATCGCAAAATCTCTTTAGCTAGGCAGAAGTTGGATGAAGTTAAGGAGGTCGAAGAACGCAGCAGGATTGTAGAAAAAGAGCTGATGTCTCAACGCGATAGACTGGCTTCCGATCGCACAAAAGCGGAAAAATATCAAAAATTGCGGGCGGAATTTCAAGAAAAGTCGCAGTGGGAAATTGTGCTGAAATTCCGGCAATTGCAGCAGCAAGAATGGAAGCTGCGAGAACAAATCGAAACGGGCGATCGCACTTCTGCATCTCTCACGGAACAACTGCAAGCAATTAGCACTCAAATTCAAGAAGCAACCGCCGAACTTGACGCACTGAATGCCCGCGTTAAAGCTTTGGGAGAGTCAGAATTGTTGGCTTTACAAGCGACGATTGCCACTCAGGAAGCGGAACGGCGACAACTGCAAAACCGCAAACAGGATTTGGAAACAACTGCTGGGCAAATGGCGGCTAGCATAGCACAAACTGAGGAAGAAGTTCGGCAATTTAAGCAAAGTTTGGAGCAAATTGAGATTGAAATATCTTATGTTAAGTCTCAGCAGGGGAGTTTTCAGGAACAGCGGGACGCAGCCCAGCAAAGTTTAGATGAAAATCGGGAAGTTGCAAATGCGATCGCCTCGACGGCCGAAGTTTGGGTACAGCAGCAAACGGAACTGCACCGCCAAATCGAGACAATTCAACAAACTTTGGAACCGCAGCGTACAGAACAAGCTACCATTGGCGAAAGAGCCGATCGCCTGCAAAGTCAAATTCAAGAACAAAACCAATCGCTGCAAGTATTGGAACAGGAAATTGAAGCTAAAAAAACTCAGCAATCTCGCCTTGGGGAAACCAAAGGCGTGGCATCTTTGCAAGTAGAATCGCTGAATCAGATTTTAGTCGAAGCCGAACAAGAATTGCAACTGCAACAGGAAACTCAAAATCGTTTGTTGGAAGAACAGCGGGAAAGACAGCGCAAATTAGACAAGCTAGAAGTGCAGTTTCAAGCACTGCAAGAAGCGACGGGAACGTTTACTGCAAAAATTGTCGCGCAAAGCGGAATTGGCGGAGTTTGCGGCTTGGTGGCTCAACTCGGCAGGGTAGAACCGCGCTATCAATTGGCCCTGGAAATTGCGGCGGGCGGCCGCATGGGAAATATGGTGGTGGAAGATGACAGCGTGGCTGCTGCTGCGATCGAATTGCTGAAACAAAAACGGGCGGGAAGGATGACGTTTTTGCCTTTGAATAAGATTAGGGGCGGCAGGTATTCGGTGAATGAAAATTTGCGGCGCGCGGCTGGGTTTGTGGATGCGGCTGTTAATTTGATTGATTGCGATTCGCGGTATCAAGAAATTTTTGCTTACGTTTTTGGCAGTACGGTTGTGTTTAGCAACCTCAGCGACGCCCGCCGCTATTTGGGACAGTACCGGCTTGTCACTTTGGACGGGGAAATTTTGGAAACTAGCGGGGCGATGACGGGGGGAAGTTCTACTAATAGATCTACTTTGCATTTTGGCACGGTTGAGGCTAGTGAGGCTGCTAGTGAAGCGCGGACGATCGCCTCTTTGCAAGAAAGGTTGGAGGAAATTGAGCGGATTTTGGAACGGTGCAAAATTGCGATCGATCGCGCGTCTGTTGCAGTCAAAACTCGCAGCCAAGAATTGATGGAAGCGAAACAAAATTTGCGCGAAAATCAGTTGCGCTTGGAACAGTTGGATTCAGAAATTAAGAATTTGCAAGCGCAACAGGAACAAGTGCGATCGCAAATTGCGAAAAATACACAGGAATTAACTAATTCGCGATCGAGATTGCAGTTGCTGGAACGAGAATTGCCCGCACAGGAAACTCAATTGCAGCAGTACCGCCAAACTTTGGCGCAGTTGGAAGAGTCGAACAGTCACAGCGAATGGCAGCAAATGCAATCGAGTTTGCGCGCTCTAGAAGCGCAACTGCAAGAGCGAGAATTGGCTCTGAGAAACGTCCAGCAGCGCCTTGTAGACTTGGAAAATCAATTCGGGCGTTTGGAAGACAAAATTAAGGAAGGCAGCGATAAATTGCAGGAATGGCAAGTGCAGCAAAATGCGGGTGCGGATGCACTCGATCGCATTGTTTCGCAGCAGTTAGAACTCGATGGACAAATTGCCGCAGCTAAGGCGGCTTTGGGGGAAATTGAGGAAAAATTGGGCGTGCAGAAGGGAGAGCGCGATCGGGCAGAATCTCAACTGCGAGAAAAGCATTTAGCCAAACAACAGTTACAATGGCAGTTGCAAAAACTCCACGAAACCCAGCAAGAACGCCGGGAACAATTAGCCGCCATCCGCACTCTATTGGAAACGCAGCGGGCGGAAATGCCCGACCCCGTGCCGTCGATTCCTGAAAATGTAGAGAAAGCCAATTTGACGGAATTGCAGCAAGAAGTAAAGGCGATCGCCAAACGCATTCAAGCTTTAGAACCTGTCAATATGCTAGCCTTGGAAGAGTACAACCGCACTCAAGAACGCCTTCAAGAATTAAGTCAAAAATTGACGACATTGGAAGGAGAACGCACTGAACTGCTGTTGAGAATCGAAAATTTTACCACACTCAGGCGACGCGCTTTTAAAGAAGCTTTCGACGCGGTTAACGAGAACTTCCAGACTATCTTTGCGGAACTTTCCGAAGGCGATGGCTATCTCCAGCTAGATGACCAGGAAGACCCCTTCAGCAGTGGCTTGAATTTGGTCGCTCACCCGAAGGGCAAACCCGTACAGCGACTGGCTTCCATGTCTGGAGGCGAAAAGTCGTTGACGGCGCTGAGTTTTATTTTTGCCCTGCAACGCTACCGCCCGTCTACGTTTTACGCTTTTGATGAAGTGGATATGTTTCTGGATGGGGCAAATGTGGAGCGATTGGCTAGAATGATAAAGCGACAGTCGGAACAAGCGCAGTTTATTGTTGTGAGTTTGCGGCGACCTATGATTCAATCGGCTGAGCGTACAATTGGCGTTACTCAAGCGCGGGGAGCTTATACTCAAGTCATAGGGCTGAAGTTGTAGTCCCGGAGTCTCGGTTAATGATCGTGTTGAGTGATATATGTACTTAATAAATCAGGATTAAAGTTACAATGACATCCGAACAAATTTGCCAACGCTCCGACCTTCTCGGCACTCAGGTCATCACCCGCGACAGAGGTAAACGCTTGGGGGTGGTTAGTCAATTATGGGTGGACATTGATCGGCGGGAAGTTGTGGCGATCGGTCTGCGTGATAATATATTCGCGGTCGCTGGAATGCCGAGGTTTATGTTCCTCAACAATGTCAGCGAAATCGGCGACGTGCTGTTGGTAGAAGATGAGAGCGCGATCGAAGATGATGTTGATGTTGAAGTCTACAGCATTTTGATTAACAGCGAAGTTATTACCGAAACCGGCGAACTTTTGGGTAGGGTGCGGGGCTTTAGGTTCGACCCCGAAGACGGTAAGTTAGTTTCTATAATTATCGCTTCCTTGGGAATCCCCCAAATCCCCGACCAAGTTCTCAGCACTTACGAGTTGGGGATTGAAGAAATTGTCAGCAGCGGCCCGAATCGCTTGATTGTGTTTGAAGGTTCCGAGGAAAGGCTCAGGCAGCTTAGTGTGGGTTTGCTGGAGCGCGTTGGTTTGGGCCAAGCACCTTGGGAACGAGAAGAGGACGAGGCAGGTTATTATCCGAAACCCGTGGCTACGGGAAATCAATTGGGCCCGGGCGTGCGGATACCTGCACCGGAAATGCGGAGCCGGGTAGCTGCGCCTGCGGTGGAGGAAGTTCCTTGGGATGAGGATTTAGAGTGGAATCGGCCTGCGGTTCGCCAGCCGCCGATGCGCGCGGTGCAGGCACAGCAGCAGCCAATCGAGGAGGATTACGAGGATTACGAAGAGGATAATTGGGGCGGCGAGGAAGACGATTACGAAGAGGAGGAGTACGAGGAAAAGCCACAATACACTCGCGCTGAGATTTCTCGGCCGAAGCCGCCGGTGGTGGAGTACGAGTACGAGGATGATGTGGAGGCTGATGCTTGGGCTGACGATGAGGCACCGAAGCCTTACCAGGCTCCTCGGGTGAATATCCCTGAGAAAACTAAGACTCCTGAGTATGAGGAGGAGCCTGGTTATTAGGAATTAATCAATTAGCTCAAACCAATATTTTGCGCTCTTCTTAAGAACGGGCAAGATGCCCGTTCCACAATCAAGTTTATTTTTTGTGGAACGGGCTTCTAGCCCGTTGCTGATATTGGTGCAAGATGTGAGTTTAAACTCAGATGTTGCACCCTTCTCAAGAACAGGCAAGATGCCTGTTCCACAATCAAGTTTATTTTTTGTGGAACGGGCTTCTAGCCCGTTGCTGATATTGGTGCAAAATGTGAATTTAAACCAATATTTTGTAGGCACGGCTTTTACGAATAAAATTTAATTCTGGCAAACACTCTAGTGGGGTAGGTTAGGGGATGCAGTGAAGGCACTCCATCTAATTAAATTAGATCCATGAACTAGATAATACTGGCATGGCAGTTTAGTATACTTTTGCTGACGTTTCATATTATATTAATGAGCGAAAAAAAAATTGCTAAAAATGTTGCTTTCAGATTAATAACATATCTAATTTTTCCAATTTTTTTATCCACCACCACGGCTGAAATTGTCTTGCGAGTTGCGGGATACAAACCCTGGCAAATAGAAAATGTTGATGTTGCCGTCGAACCAAAAGGTAACTTTTTCACTAAAGACTCGCCACTCGGCTACAAACATTTGCCGGGGAAATTCAAGGTGACACTTAACGGCAATTACTCATTTAATGCAACTCATCTCAATAATAGTCTCCGAATAACACATCCCCTCAATACTTACCATCACTCCTCAAAAAAACCTGAAATTTGGATATTTGGCTGCTCATTTACCTACGGTTGGTCGTTGAATGATAGCGAAACTTATGCTTGGTTGTTGCAACAGAAATTACCAAAACATGAAATAGTAAATTTTGGCGTTAACGGCTACGGCACGCTTCACTCGTTGATTCAGTTCAAAGCAGCACTAAAACACCCAAATAAACCAAAAATTGCGGTGATTGCTTATGCGGGATTTCACGACCGCCGCAATACTTTGTTAAGGGCGAGAAGAAAGCAAATGGCTGCTTGGAATAAACTGGGTATTTTATTCCAGCCCGATGCTAGGCTGAATGGAGAAAATAATTTTACCTACAAAATGGCAAAACTTGAATATCACGAGTTCCCGCTGATGCGGGTTTCTGCATTAAGCCATTTTTTGGAGGTTAATTACAATCAATTTGAAGAGGGATTGTATAGAAGCCAGGAGGTTTCTAAGACAATTATTAAAGAATTTAACCGTGTGGCTGAGGCTAATGGTGTTAAGTTAGTTGTGGCAGGAATTAATGCGGGTTCTGCTAAAATGTTGGAGGAGTTAAGTCACGAGGGAATTGCTACGGCGGATATTTCGGTTGATTTGAAAATACCTGCAAATAATAATTTACCCCATGACCTTCATCCAAGTGCGATCGCGAATCGACAATATGCAGAAAAGTTGGAAGGTTTTTTGCAAGGTACTGTTTTAAGGTAAGTTAATGAACCGCGAAGGCGCAAAGGGCGCGAAGGAAGAGAGAAAGAGGAAGTTTAGAAGTTATTTAGGGTTGCTAGACTGATGGGATTATTTGATGTTGTTTCTTTTAAATGGCCTCGAAAATTTATAATTGATGGGTTTTTCCTTTTTTTACTTGTTCTCGTCACAGTTGCAGTAACATCAATCTATGTATCTAGCGAACATACTTTTTATTGGTGGGATTACGCGGGATACAATACCGCTACAGTCAACACGGCAAATTTATTTCGAGACTCGCCAGATAAAGCATGGCGCGGAGTTATAGAATCGCTATCTAAGGAAAAAAACCTATTAATCTCTTTGCCATTAGTGCCGTTTATTCTCTTATTTGGCGAGTCTCGCCTGAGTTACATTCTCAGCGTATCCCTAATTTATGTGCTGCCGTTTCGCCTGTTGCTGGGGGCAATTTCTGCAAAGCTGATTCCAGTTTATTCCCGCCGGGTGTTTTGGTCAACTGTGCTGCTGAGTTTATTAATTCCGATGAGTTGGATACCGACTCTGCGGGGATATCTGGATACTGGCGGCTGTTTGTTTGTAGCCTTGGCAATTTGGGTTTATTTGCAGGATGTTAAGCTGAAATCTTGGTGGAAAATCCCGTTGATTGGGTTTTTGCTGGCGGCGGCGATTCTGTTGCGGCGCCATTTTGCTTATAGTGCGATCGCATTTTTTGGTGCAGCGACTTTACAGGCTTTCATCGAGTTTATTATACTAATATATCGTAACAAAACCGCCTTTTCGTCTCTCAAAGACAAGGAGGGAGTAGTGCCGTTTCCCTACAGATGCTTGTTTGAATCAGGTGTAAAACTGGGTTTGATAGCTGCAACTAGCTTGACTATTTTAATGCTGGTAGCGGGAGATTTTACTCGCAGTGCTCTGACGGTTGACTACCGCAATTTGTATGTCGCTTGGAGTTTGCCTGTAAATGATATTTTAACTCGTTATGCAGATTTTTACGGTTTGGGAACTTGGCTGCTGGTACTGATTGGTTTTTCTGCGGGAATTCTCACCCGAATTCTGGTTCCGGCGGCGGCTATTTTTGTTTCGTTGTTTGGGGTTTTGTCGCTGATTGAATGGCTGTTAGTCTTGCGTTACGGCTACTTGCACTATACAATTCATCTTACACCGATCGCACTTTTAGGACTATCTACATTTTTCTGGACAACTTGGCTGACACTCAAGGGAAAAGTCCGGTATTTCATGCTGGGCGCGGCGGTTTTGTACCTGGTTTTGAATGTCGCAGTCGGGTTAATTCCTCTCAAAATAGATTTGCCAAGACTGTTTGTGGGTAATTTTCCGCCGTTAGTGCGATCGGACTACGACGAAGTTGTAAAATTAGTAGAGTTTCTGCGAAAATTAGCACCAAATGAAGAACCAATTTATATTGCCGGTGCTTCTAACAATTTCAATGCTAATATCCTCAGACAAGCCAACAGAAAATTAAACCCGCCGGAGGGTTGGTGGAAATTAAATACCATCGGGAGGCCGCAAATTGACTCGCGCGATACTTACCCGCTACCGGAGTTGTTGCAGTCACAATATGCGGTGGTTGCTGTGCCTTTTCAGCAGGTGTTACCCACTGACGAACAAGTTTTGCGATCGCACGAACAAGATGTTGTTAAAGTTGTGTACGATGCCTTTACTCAAAACTGGGAAATTGCCCGCGATTTCCAAGTGCTACCGGAACAGTTTAAGCTAGAAAACGGCGTGACTGTCAGCGTTTACCGGAGGATGAAGACGACTGATACAGCAACGGCAGTTAGGACTCTGGATGCGATGCAGCGGCAAATAGTCGATCGACCAGGCACGCAGTTAGATTGGATTAGTTTGCATCAATCAATCTACACAAGTGCAAATTATTCAGTCAGTCAAGAATCGGATAACCTATATAATATTGTAACTCATCCAATTAAAAACAGCAAGAAACTCGATACATCTTTCCTGTATTTAGGTTCCATCTCAGACAAAGTGAAAGTTACCGGCAAACTCAATTTACCTAACAAACAATGTCCGGGAGTTTTCCTGCGCTTGACTTTGTGGGACAAGCAAGGTAAATTAATAGACTCAGCAGAGATGGCTTATAGTCAAAAAAGTGCGATGGGCTTAAATCTATTAGTTGAGGGCAAAAATCCCCTGTATCTGCTGCTTGAGGTATTGAGTAGCAGCAAACAGGATTTAACAAACCAATGCCAACTGGAGATTAACAATTTGGCTGTCAGTAGATAAGTGGAACCGTCAATGCAAAAACATCAAAAATCCCACTGGTATTTTAATCTCTCTCTCTATACTTTTGTCATCATCGGCTCCCTGATAGCCACTGGCTATATTTTCCCAATTGGAGGCAATTTCCCCGAAGTGCCGCCAATTCAATTTATGCTAAATCCTGAACTGTATAAAAATGATTATTACGTTCAGGAAATGGTGAAATTCAATCCTAGATACTACTATTATTATATCATCTATTTCCTCGCCCACTTAGGAACCAGCATTCCCCTAGCGCACTTTATTTATCAATTCCTAGCCTTTGGTTCATTTATCCTAGCTTGCTACGCAATTATCAATATCTATACTAATTCCAAACTGCCTGCCGCAGCGATGGCTTTTTTATGTATAGCCGCTTCATTTACAGATGTTGGTAACACCCTGATATTTTCCACCAAATCAGTACCCAGTACCTTCGCAATGGGTTTCGCAATCTGGGGAATTTACTTTAGTTTGCGCCACAAATGGCTGACCGGATATTTCTTTTTTGGACTGGGTTGTTTGCTGCAATTTTTAGTTGGTTTGTTGCCGGGATTGATGATGCTTCCCGTTTTAGTTATTCAATCTGTAAGACAGCGGAATTTCAAAACATTGATTTTGGCGATCGCACTTTTAGCAGCAATGGCAAGTATCGTTTACGTACCGATGTTATTAACAGGTACTACCAGCACTCACACTATCGACAACGCTGATTTTGTCTACATTCACGCGAAAGTCCGCAACCCTCACCACATCCTCCCGTCAAATTGGGATGTCGGGAATTGGTTCAACTTTATATGTTTCATAATTGGTGGCTTGCTGTGCATCAAAAAATCTGATTTGTTGCCAAAAGAAGACAAAGTTAATTTTTATACAATTGTTGGTACCTCGATTCTCGCACTGTTTCTGAATTATATATTTGTAGAAGTTTACCCTTGGGCTTTTATCGCAAAATTACAGTTAGCTAGAACTGTACCTTTTGCTCAATTAATTATATTTATTGCTGTTGCTTTGACGGTAGACCGACTTTACAGAGATAAACAAATAGCTATCAGTTTGTTGCTGTTAGCTGTACTAACTTTGCCTTTTCGGGGCCTCATTTTCTTAGGATTATCAGTTTGGCAAACAAAAAATTACGTATTTCCCAAACGATATAATATATTGTTGTGGATTTTAGCAGCAGGAACGGTAATTTTCAGCTTGATATATCCGCTGACTGATTCATGGGAAATAATAGGCGATCGAATAATTAGCATCTCAGTTTTTTTCTCAATCCTCGCCTTCCCATTCATTTTAGAAAAAACATCACTACCTACATCTATAAAACAGACTCTAACTCACACATTAGCCTTAATAACTACCGCCACCTTAGTTTTTGGAATAGCAGGAATTCTGCCCAAACCTATATTAAATGTATTTCAAACAAAAGTTAACATAAATGCCGTTCCCAGAGACGACTTAAGCAAATTAGCTGTGCGATTTTCGCAAATTAGCAGCCGCGATTCACTCGTATTAATTCCACCTTCAGTTACCAGCTTCCAGTTTTTCTCCGAAAGAGCGATTGTCGTCAACTTCAAGAACTTTCCCTTTACCGAAAAAGGCATCAAAGAATGGCAAACTCGCATGGAAACCGTTTTAGGGGTTCCCTTAAACCCGCAAATGATTTGGGGAGGAAATGACTTTTTCATCCGCCGCAGCAGTGCAGATTTAGTCAAAATAGCTAGAAACTATCACGCCGACTATATCCTGACTCGTACTGACTGGCACCCAAATATTGACGGAGAAATAGTAGAGCAAAAAGGTAAATGGATATTGTTTAAAATTAGATAATACTCTTCTTGAAAACATAAGATATTTATTCAGTCTGACGTGGCGACGATTTTGTTTCTATAGAAGCCTCTTCAACCGCCGAATCTAATCGGCGGTTAAATATCAAAACCCGAATCATCAATAATTTCGCTAATTTGCTTGTCCACATAATCAGCATCCACATTCCGCGCCATCAACTCAGCTAAAATCCCTAAAGAAATCAACTGCACCGACAGAATTGTACACAAAATCCCAAAAAATAACAAAGGTCGATTCCCGATCGGCCCAAAATTCATCCCCGCCAAATTCAGAAACCAAATAACTATCAAATAACTCAGCGAAACAGTTCCAACCAAGCCAAAACACAAGCCCAATCCTCCAAACAAATGACCCGGTTTGTGCAAATACTGCGTCGTGGCTAACACCGTCAACAAATCAATAAAACCCCGCGCATAACGTTCCCAGCCGTAATTGGATTTTCCGTGCTTGCGCGGATGATGTTCCACAACTACTTCGCCAATTTTAAACCCTAAATTGTTTGCTAAAGCTGGAATGTAGCGGTGCAATTCCCCGTACAATTTAATCGACTGCAAAACTTCCCTACGGTAAGCTTTAAAACCGCAATTCATATCGTGCATTTCCACCCCTGTCAGCAAACACGCAACGGCATTAAACAGCTTGGAAGGTAAAGTTTTAGAAAGCGGGTCGTTCCGCTGTTTTCGCCAACCGGAAACTAAATCAAATCCCGATTCTAAATGATGTAAAAATTTGGGGATTTCAGCGGGATCATCCTGAAGGTCAGCATCAAGAGTAAAGATAATTGTCCCTGCTGCATTACGAAATCCTGCTGAAAGTGCGGCGGATTTGCCAAAGTTGCGGCGCATTTTAATCGCTTTAATTAGTTTGGGATGCTGGCTGGCTAAATCTGTGATTTCTTGCCAGGAATAATCGCGGCTACCGTCATCAATGAAAATGACTTCGTAACTGTCAATTTCTGTTTGAAACATGACAAGTTGGATTTTTTCAAACAGTAATTTGAGGGTAGCTTCTTCGTTGTGAACTGGGATTACGAAGCTGAGATGTTTAGGCATAGGGCTATTCTATTTCATTTGTGTTGTCAATGAGATTTTCTTATTAACCGCAGAGGGCGCAGAGGTGGAGAAAGAGAGGTTTTTTAGTTTTTATTTATAACTTGGGAGTTTCGCAAGGCGACCCAACCTTTGCGGTTTTTAAAGGAGGCATAGGCTGTTAATAATTTATCTGTTGGTGATGTTTGAATGTATCCTCTCCAAGCTGCGAATTCGTAGGAATGGCCAAACAATTTAACTAAATCTGGGCGCGGAAATCCTGACATGGCGAAACCTCGAACGACATTTTCTTGGTTGAGAATGGCAATACATTTTACATTGTTTTCGGGGTCTCCTACCCAGCCAATTACTCTGGAGGCGGCGGGCGCGACTTTAGTTACTGTATCAAAATATCCGGGTACTCCGTCTTTGGGTGCTGACAGTAAATTTGCGTCGATTTTTGTGTCTAATGCTGCACAGAAATTGTGTTTTTTGATGTCTCGGTTAAAGGGCACTAAGTTGTTAGTTTTTAAGGCGTCGATTAACCCGATAAAAGCGGCGGGTTTGTTGCCTACGCGGTCTTTAATTAGCGTTACGTCGGTGATGCCTAATTGCAGTGATAATGCTACTAACGGTTGATAGGTTGCTCTGCGGGCGATCGCCATTGCAGTTTCGCCTCCCACCCCGTACATTAAAATAATCGCAACTGTGGCGACTGCAAACAGCGGTGTCAGCCAACGCCCTTGAATTCTTGGTGTTGGCTGCAACTCGCGCACCCACAATACTGTCAGCACAATTGTGCTCATCCAAAACAAAGCTGGGAGTGTGGCGTAGCGCGAAGCGGTGGCTTGTTCGACGCCAAATCCCGATCGACTAACCGCGGCCATTAACGCCGTTTGCAGCGTGTAAAGTTGGATTGATAGCCAAGGTAGCCAATCCGCGCGATCTACCTTTTTTACAAATAGCCAATAAGCCAAAAAAACCGTCGCTGCAATCAAACCAATTATACCAATAATTGAAGCAACAATAATATTTTCGCTAAAAATACCGCCGAGATAAGTTGGAATATATTCGAGAGTTTTGAGCGGGTTAATTTTAGTTAAAGAAGGGTGATGAGATGGAGTTTTATAAGTTAAAAAATAAATCCCAATCACTGCAATCGAAGCAATGAAATACAAATAAGTTATTCGCCGAGGAAACCGCAGCACAACAGCAGCAGCACACAATATCGGCCACAAAGCTAAAGGAGTGCTGTAACTAATACACCCTAAAACGCCAAAAACAATGCTGCCAATTACCCACTTATTTTGTTTCCATCCTTCGTTACCAGGCTCTGCCTGGGAATGAATATCCAGAGGCTCCCCCTCCCTCTTACTTGACAAAAGCGTCACATAGGATTGCAAACAAAATATCGAACAAATCACAAATAAATTAGCAATTATCCAGTGAACGCCGCTGAATCCCCGCATCCAATTGTGAGCCGCCGCCGGAGTAAAATTAAAAATAGAAATGCAAAGGAGTAGCGAGATAAATTGCAGGGGAGAACGCCTCAATTTTAACGGCAGCAGAGCAATTAATACGTGGCACTGAATCCAAGCCAAGAACCAGGCAACTAAACATAAACCAATATTTGAACCTTGGGTGACAACTATATTCAAGCCATAAATAATTGCCGGAATCAAGACAAAATGCTCGTTCGCCCGAAATATCCAATTAAAAGGATTTGTAGAGAAACCCTCTACTGAATAAAAATTCCATGTCATCCACCAATAATCAAAATTAGACAAGTCTCCCGCTTGCGATATCAAGTACAAAATATATGAAGCTGGTATTAGAAGGCCGAGAATTGATGCGGCAATTAAAATATATTGTTGCTTGATTTTCATGGATTGGGAGATGGCGATATTTTTAATCGATTTGGGCTAAGTTGTACGCGCTGGGATTAAAGAAAGCGGGTTTTTTACTTGATTGAGGGTTAGAACCAAGTATTTTGGTTAAAAAACCCGGTTTCTGGCTACTTTACACTCGAATTTTTATTTCACTTCGGTTGCCAGCATTTGTCTGAGTCCTTGCCACCAGTGGGGAGGATACGTGCCTAGAAGTGCTGATATTTTTACCGTAGAGAGAACCGAAAAAGCCGGACGTTTTGCGGGTGTCGGGTATTCGGCGGTGGTGATGGGAATTACGCGCTGAACTTTTAGGGGAAGGCCGAGTTGTGCTGCTTCCTCAAAAATGGCGATCGCAAAATCATACCAACTACACACTCCGCTGTTAGTGTACTGGTAAGTCCCAAAAGTTTCTGGCCCAAGGAGAGGAATAATTTGCGAAGTCGCCGCACTTAAATCGCCCGTCCAAGTAGGACTTCCGATCTGATCTGCTACTACTCGAATTTCTTCCCTTTCCTTTCCCAACCTCAGCATTGTTTTGACAAAATTACCTTTGCCACCGTTGCCGTAAACCCACGCGGTTCTAATAATAATATGTCGGTTTCCCGCTTTCCTAATTGCTTCCTCGCCTGCTAATTTAGACTTACCGTAAGTTCCCAACGGGTTTGTAGAATCTGTTTCCAAATAAGCCGAACCGTGGCTGCCGTCAAATACATAATCCGTAGAAAAGTGAATCAAACTTGCTCCCAGTTTTTCACATTCTTCTGCGAAAATTCCGGGTGCAATGCCGTTGACTGCGTTTGCTAATTCCGGTTCGCTTTCCGCTTTGTCTACCGCAGTGTAAGCACCCGCATTGACGACTAAATCCGGTTGAATTTCAGCCATTGCTTGACGGATGCTTTCCGGTTGGGATAAGTCGAGGCGAGTGCGATCGAGCGCAATTACCTCTCCCGAAGATAATAAAATCGGCTGCAATTCTTGAGCTAGCTGTCCGTTGCCACCTGCGAGTAAAATTTTCATTGTTAAAAAAGTTCAGCTTTTTTGAAGGTTTGTCCCGCTTGGTCTTTAGCTGATAAGATTGGTTGGGCACCATCTAGCGGCCAGTCGATCGCCAAATCAGGGTCATTCCACAGGATACACCGCTCGTGTGCTGGTGCGTAATAATCTGTAGTTTTGTACAAAACTTCAGCAGTCTCCGAAACCACTAAAAAACCGTGTGCAAATCCCGCCGGCACCCAAAATTGCCGTTTATTTTCTGCACTCACCAAACACCCCACCCATTTTCCGAAAGTCGGCGAACTTTGTCTAATATCCACCGCTACATCAAATATTTCGCCAGCAACTACCCGCAGCAATTTGCCTTGAGGCTGCTGCATTTGGTAGTGTAAACCGCGCAACACATTTTTAGAGGATTTGGAATGATTGTCTTGAACAAATTCTGCCATTACACCTGTTTTTTCGACAAAAGCTCGGTGATTGAAACTCTCAAAAAAGAAACCGCGATCGTCCCCGAAAATTTTCGGCTCAATGATCAGAACTTCCGGTATTTCGGTAGATATAACATTCATAGTTAGCTGTGAAAGTGATAAACTCATACTCAGTCTCTGCTATTTTACTATGAAAGCCGACGCATATCTCAAAAAATTGTACGCCAATCGATTTGATTCCCGACAACTGCAAGCCAAGGTGGCACTATGGAAAGTTTTAATTGACGAATTCTTACAATATTATGTTCCTCCAGAATCAGCCGTTTTAGATATTGGCGGCGGTTACTGCGAGTTTATAAATCAAATCCCGGCTCAAAAAAAATGTTTAATTGACCTTAATCCCGATTCCAAGTTATTTGCTAATTCTGATGTAAAAGTGCTGAATATTGATGTTTTAACTTTTGACGAAAAACCAGCTTTTAGCGAAGAATTTGATCGGATATTTATCTCTAACTTTTTTGAACATCTCCGCAATAAGGAAGAACTCATCCAAATTATCTCATTTTGCTTTGAGGCGCTTAAGCCAGGGGGTTCTCTCTTAGTTGTCCAACCAAATTTCAAATATTCTTTCAAAGAATATTACGATTTTATTGATCATCAATTACCGATTACCCACTTATCGCTGCAAGAACTGTTACAAACCGTTGGCTTTGAAATTGACCTAATGATACCGAGATTTTTACCATTTTCGACCAAAGGCAGACCGGCATCGCCCTGGCTTTTAAAAGTTTACTTAAAATTACCTTTTTTGTGGCAATTTTTGGGAGGCCAAATGTTTGTTAAAGCATCGAAAAAAAACAATAGAGGCAGAGACTCATGACTGGCATTCCCAGTCTGATCCAGGCAGAGAGATACATCTGCGTTTATCCGCGTTTATCCCCCTGCATCGGCGGTTAAAAAATCCCTACAAAATCGAACTTAAAACCACCTCATTAGCAGCAATCCAATCATAAATATCCTGCAACGCTGCTTCCGGCCCAATAACAGGCCGCCATCCTGTTTTTTCCATCACCCTGGAAGAATCAGTAATAAAAATCGGAATATCCCCCGCGCGTTCCTCCAAAACAGGATTAATCGGAATAGACTTTCCCGCAATCTTTTGGCATAAATCAGTTGTCTCAACCAAAGAAAGACTGTTGCTCAAACCGCCGCCAACATTAAAAACTTCGCCGTCAAATTCAGCACAATGTTCTAACTGATAATTAACTAACCTCAACAAATCTTCAACGTGCAGCAAATCCCTAACTTGCTTCCCGCTGCCGCCAAAACCGATATAACTCAGCGACTTTTGAAAATAGTGAGCCGCCACCCACAAACCGCAAACTCCCTGATCGACTTTACCCATTTGCCAAGCACCGGTAATTAACCCGCAGCGGTTAATAATTGCGGGTACATTGTATGCTTCCCTGTATTCCTCAATCAGTAATTCCGAAGCTAATTTAGTTGCTCCGTAAAGCGAACGGTGTCCTTTTAATGGGAAGTCTTCTGATATGCCCAACTCCGATATACCGGGTAAAGTTTGCTCAGGGGCGATCGCAAATCTATTCGGCAACTCTAAGAGCTTAACAGATTTGACACTGGCGATCGGATAAACGCGACTCGTAGACAAAAACAGCAAACTAGCACCCGTTTGTCTGGCCAACTCCAAAACATTGACAGTGCCCAGTAAATTCGTCTGCAAAACGTACTGTGGCGAACTAAAACCAGCCAGCACAGAAGGCTCCGCAGCACAATCTATAATGCAGTCAGCATTGAGTGCAACTGGATCTAAATCTGCCGCTGTGCGAATATCCCCGTAAACAAACTGAATACCGCAACTTTTAAGCCGAGGCAGATTCAATTCTGAACCCCGGCGACGCAGGTTATCTAAACAAATTATTTGCCATTCCGGGTGCAGTTTCTTCAAACCAATTGCCAAACAACTGCCGATAAAACCCGCACCACCAACAATTAAAATTCTCTCAGGCATTCACTTTCAACTTTGCTATCTTTCTAGTCCGGTGGTAGTCGCCGCGAGACAGATGTTTTTCCAGCCAGACATACAAGACAATAAATAAATACCGACTGCCCATCTCTTTGATTTTAAGCTTAGAAATACCCGCAGTCCGATTGTACCACCTCAGAGGAATCACCGTATAGGAAAAACCCCGAACAATTGCTTTTAAAGGCAGTTCCACTGTCAAATTAAAATGATGACTCAAAATCGGTTGTACGCCTTCAATTACTTCTCTGCGGTAAATTTTAAAAGCATTGGTGACATCGCTGTACCGCAAGCCGAAAATACTTTTGACAAACCAGTTTGCTAAGCGGTTAATTGCTAACTTGTGAATTGGATAATCAACTATAAAACCGCCTTTGATAAAGCGGGAACCGAAAACGCAATCATATCCTTCTTGCAATTTGCGGTATCCTGCTACCAAATCCATCGGATCGTCGGAAGCATCCGCCATCACAATTGCCGCAGCATCGCCGTCAAATTCCGCCAAACCCCGGCGCACAGCAAATCCGAAACCGTTGGGAGGTTGATTGTTGATGTATCTAACTGTGGGAAAAGTCTCTGATAATTCTTGGCAAATATCAATAGTTCGATCGACACTGTTGTCATTCACAATCAAAATTTCGTGCGGAATGCCTTCTAAATCCAGTGTCTGGGCGATCGCCCGCACAGTACCGTACAAACAGCCCTCCTCATTGTGGGCTGGTATAATCACAGAAATTTTCACTCCTCATCCTCCGCGCAACTGGACAAACTGGTTGTCAACAGGATTATACACCCAAGCTTTAATTTCCGTTTGGGCGATCGGCAAATTATTATCCGACAAATCCACAGCCCACCTTGCATTGTTGTACAACTCAGATTTTAAACTCTTAGCGATGTCGGGACTGTCCAAATTTACATAAGCGTTAGCAAAAAAAGATTTTTTCTCGCCGACAGATAGCAGTACAATATGTGGCTGTTGCAAATTTTCTGGCAAAACCGCCCAACCAGCAGCCTTGACAGCATCATTTTGCTTAACAGTCAAGGATTTATCGCTAGTTTGAGGTTTGTCTAAATAACCGTAAACTTTCTCGGTATTAGAAATAAAATCTACATTTTTCGCGAACTTGAGCCAACCTATTTTATCGATAATTGCAGCGCCTTCTCTCACCAGCCAAGTTTTTTTGCTCAGCACCCTCAAACAGCTTTCCGGCGAATTATTGAAGAAAGCCGAGGGTTCCAGATAGTTAATTAACTGCAAACAATCTTGAGCGCCTTGTTTGTAAAGAAGTGCGGATCTAGTTTGGGCGATCGCCTGTTGAGAGTTAACAATAATTATCCCAATTAACAGCCCTGCTAACACCCGATAAACAAATTTATAGGTGCGATTTATGGTATCAATCTTACCTCGGACAAACAATTGACCGAGCTGAACTAAAGCAATTAACAGCAAAATCGAATTAGTCGTATATCTCGACGATTCGATCGCCTGAATCGCCCCAAATTCTGCCCTACCAGCCGTAATAAACAGAGCCGATAAAACCGAAAACAAACCTATTGACAGCCAAGGTAAAGCCTCACGATGCTCAGTAATCTTTCTCCCAAAGTGGAATCCCAAAAATAAGAAATTTGCAAATATTAGCAATCCAACTAATGCGGAAATTCCAGGCGATCTCACAATTGGCGAACCCAACAAACTCAAAAAGTAATCAATTACCACCAGGGGCTTATTCAACAATGAAATAATACTTGCTTTCCGGCTAGGATGATAATCAATTGAGTAAACAGCACATGTTGTAGCAAACAGCAGCATCCAGACAATAAGTCTTTTTCTTTTCGGCGCCGCATTTCCTTCTACAGCCGCCACAGCCGGAATCGCAGACAACCAAGACAGCAAGCCTTGAGCGAGCGAAAAACTAGCAACTAAGCAGAATACAGCAGCAATAGAGATTCTAATATTAGGCAATAATTTATGATTTGAAACCAGCGCATAAACCGCAGCGACAAAACACAAATTGACTAAAAACCAAGCTAATTGAAATCCCCAAAGCCAGTTTTCGTGCTGAACTAGAGAGAAAAGCAAAATACAAGTTAAAATATTAGCTAAATGCCACAAATCATCCGCGACATTCTTAACTTGCATCGAGGATAACTTGTACATAGCGATAAAAGTTATCGCAGCCAAACCTATGCTGAGACACAACTGATAATTAATATTCCATCGGGAAGCAAAAGCCAGAACCGCAATAATTATTTTAGGGAAAACTATGCGGTGGTTGCTGTGCAAAGCCCAAAAATCGTTAAAAGTTACATTTCCCGCAGCTATTTTTTCAAAAAGGCTAGCTAACCTCCACTCGTCATCAACGGGAACGTTAACGCTAAAATTCGCTACAAATCCGATTAATAAGAGGACAGGAATTAAATATAAAGTAAATAATATGATTTTTTTCATTAATATCAAATCCGGTAGCATCGGAATTGTAAAATCTCGTCATATCATGTCCGATCGATTAACCATAATATCCCGGTCGGGGCGGGTTTTTGAGATTGTCAATTATTCGCAGGTATTGTTGATGAACCCGCCCCTACAAAAATCCCGATCGCTCGACCGGACATGATAAGCTGTGCATTTAAATTGTCTGTCAAAAAAAATCCAAGTCTTGTGGGGTGGGCGTCCCGCCCGCCCTGAATATACAATTTAAATGCGCGACAGCTTATCATCAGCTTTTTTACTGACAATCAACGGTCAACCGTCAACCCTCAAGTTTTCGCTACTTAATAGTCTTGAACGTATCCATTTTCCCAGTAAATCGGTTGATAAACATCTGCAAAACAGTCCGCTTGCCAATATTGATATTAGAACTCACTGCCATTCCCGACTGCAAGTTAACCTCCACTTCATTTGCCTTGTCCTTGTTCAAAACAAACTTCTGATTGTTGAGCTTAATTTTGGTTTTGAAAGCGTAGTATTTCCGCAGTTCAGTAGGAGGCTCAGCATCGCTGCTAATCTCTATCACTTCACCCTCAGCAGTACCAAACTCCATCGCTGGGAAAGCTTCTACATTCACTTCCACAGGCACGCATTGGTATTTCGTCAAACCCAGTTTCTCTCTGTTAACTTCCTTCTCTGGACAAACGCAACTTTTACCTATTTCGCAGTCAATCTTTTCTCCGTCTAATTGCTTGCCGTGATACTGCTCCAATTTTGCCCGCTTCTGTCTCAAAGCATCCAATACTAGAGCCACATTGCTGTTTTCCAGGTAAACAACTGCTTCCAAACCGTTGTCGTCATCCAAAACTTTAAGCAGCTTTTCAGTTTGCTGCGCTTCGTAATAAGCTTCTTCGCAGCGTGCTGGGCGCGGTTCGCCCGGTTTCACCACCGAATTAATAATGGATTGGCATATCGGATCTTTCGCCATATCCAACTTAGCTTTCTCCTTCGTAGAAGGCTTCAAATCGAAGATAACACCGGATACCGGAGCTTTCAGAACTTGAGTGTCGCGGTTTTGTTGAGCCTTTTCTAGCTGAGCGTTCACCTCGGACAACTTTTTCAGGTTTTCCACTTTGAAGCGGCTTAGCTGAGAATCGCTGCTGGCAATTTGTTTCTCGTTTTCAGCAATTTTGCTGTAAAGTTCTTTTGCCCAGGAATCCTTGGTGTTTTTCAACTGTTCTTCGGCGCGGCTGATGGACTCCTGAATACGTGCTTGCTCTCCTTGCTGGCGCTGTATGTCAGCACTAATTTTTTGGATGTCACCTTGACGCGCGTTAATTTCACCTCGGCGGGTATTGATTTCACCGAGGCGTGTGTTAATTTCGCCTTTGCGAGAGTTGATTTCACCTTCACGCTGCTTGATTTGATCTTGTTGTTTGAGAACGTCGCTTTGGCCTCTGAAAACATCTTGCTCTTGACGTTCTTTTTGCAGTTCAGCAATGGCTCCTTCCTCCACCAGGGGGGCGAGTCTGCCTAGAATGTTTTGATTCGACTTCAATACTTGTTGCGATTTCGCTAACTGTTCTTGGGCCAAATCTTTCTGAGCCAGGGCTGATTTTACTTGCTCTTGCGAAGAACCTAACTGCTGCTGAGCATAATTTAATTGGTTCTGGGCAAAACCTAATTGTTGTTGCGCCACTGTCATTTGATCGCCGGCGGCTTTCTCAGCATCCTGAGCTTGCTTCAGTTGTTTTTCCAACTCCTGAACTTGGCCTTGGGCTGCCGCGACGCGAGACAGAAACTCCGATCGATAATTAACATAAAGTCCTTGCTGAGCAGCATCAAAATTTCCGCTGGCTCCCCGATTGAGGTACAGTTCGTCAATCAAAGCTTGCAGCACTTGATTTTGTGCCGTAAGGCTCTGTCTGTCCTTGATTGTTGATTCTAGGTTAGAAGGAACAGCGCCTTGAATTTTGCCGTTGACAACATCTTCGTAAAATTTATTTTCCTTTTCCAGAGCTTCTTTAGTTTTCTGAACCGATGTTAAATCGGCACTGGGTGCAAGGGGGTTGAAAGTGAGCAGAGGCTGGTTTTTTTCCACACGATCGCCATTTTCAACGTGAAGTCTCACCACTGCGCCCGTAGCAGGTGCTTGGATATCTCTAGCACCATCTTTGAGCTCCAATTGGCCGACAGCGGGGACAGCTTGCTCTACGCTAGCAAAATAAGCCCAAACTACAGCCGAAGTGGTCATCAGCATGATCATCCACAAAAACAAGTGCGACCAAATCGCTGGTTTTTCGAGAATGACTGGTTGCTCAGAAAGTATTAACGATTTCATTGCCATTTGTTAGTTCTCAGTTGTTAAGCGTTAGTGATCAGTTGTGAGTTGTTAGAGATCAGGTATTCGATGACTCTTGTTGTTGGAAGAGGCAGTAGTAACGCCCTTTAAGAGCCATTAATTCTTTATGAGTTCCCCGCTCGACTACAGAACCTTGATCCATCATAATAATTACATCAGCGTTTTGGATGGTAGTCAGGCGGTGAGTAATGAAAAACACCGTGCGGCCGGCGAAAGCTTCTGCTAAGTTATTGCAAACTTGGCGTTCGGAATGGTAGTCGAGGGCGCTTGTAGCTTCGTCCAAAATCAGCAGTTTCGGGTTTTGCAAAATCGTGCGGGCGATCGCCAAACGCTGCCTTTGACCCCCAGAAAGCGACGAACCCCGCTCTCCGACTATCGTATTGTAGCCAGCAGGCAAGCCCATAATAAAATCGTGAGCTACCGCTAATTTTGCAGCTCGCACAATCTCATCCGTACTCGCATCGGGATTACTCAGAGCAATATTTTCCTGTACCGAGCAGTTAAACAGCAAAGTATCTTGCAGCACCACCCCAAGTTGGCTGCGGAGCGAATATAATTCCACCTTGGCAATGTCATAGCCGTCAATAAAAATCCGGCCCGACAACGGCGGATAAAGACGCTGCAACAGCTTCATCGCCGTACTTTTACCGGAACCGCTTCCCCCCACAATTCCCACAAAACTGCCAGCGGGAAATTCCAAATTAACATTAGCCAATTGCAGTGCCCCGCTCTCCAGGAATCGGAAGGAAACCTCCTCATAGGTAACCTGCCCTTGAATTGCCGGCAGCGGGATATTGCTGCGGTCTTCATCGCTGGTTTCCGTCGGCGTATCGACCACATCCTTAAGCATATCGATCGACATCGAGACTTCTTGGAAACTCTGCCACACGCTCACAAAACGCAGCAGCGAACCAGTCACGTTCCCGGAAATAATTCGGAAAGCAATCAACTGACCCAAAGTAATCTCATTTCCCAGTACCAAATAAGCTCCCACCCACAACTGAGCTAAGTTACCCACCTGGTTTAAAAAGCCGCTAATCGTACCGGCCGTAGTCCCCGTGATAATTGTTTTAAAACTGGCTGTAATGTATTTTGCGTAGCGGCTCGACCACTCCCAGCGGGATTTCAATTCAATATTTTGAGCCTTAACAGTTTGAATCCCGCTGACTACTTCCACTAGATAAGATTGAGAGTCAGCAAAACGCATATTTCTCTGTTTGATCAGGCGCAGCACCAGCGGATTGATTAGAACAATCATCAGCCCCAGTATCGGTACCACTGCCAAAGATACAAAAGTTAGCTGCACGCTGTAGGAGAGCATCACGGCGACGTAAACCACCGAAAATACCGCATCGAGAACCACTGTCAGAGCTGTACTCGTCATGAATTCCCGAATCTGGCCCATCATGCTGAATTTGTAGACCAAATCTCCCACACGCCGATTGTCAAAGTAATTTTGGGGCAGCCGGAGTAAGTGGTCGATGACTTCTGCACTCAATTTGACATCAATGCGGTTTGAGGTATCTATAAACAAAAAGGTACGCAAACCGTTGAGCAATCCTTCAAACAGGGCAACACCTAACAGAAATGCTCCCAAAATATCCAAAGTGTCAATGCTGCGCTGACCTAAGACTTTATCAATAATTATTTGGCTGATTAATGGGTTGGCAAGACCAAATAACTGTACAAAAAACGAAGCGAGCAACACCTCAAAAAACACTGTCTTGTGTTCCATGAGGGCCGGCACAAACCACCAGAAGCTGAACTGCTCTTTTTGCTCAACTTGCGGAGCTTGCAGCAGCAGGACTTCTCCCTGTTCGCCCCATATTTCTTTAAACTGAGGTATCCGCTTCCGCATCAGCCCCTGTTCGGGCGTGGCGAGCACCAATTCTTGCTCGGTGATGCTGTAAATAATGGCAAAGCTATCTTGCCATTTAATCATTACGGGAGCTTTGATGCGGTTGATGGCTTCTGCTGGCACTTGCGCCAATTGGGGCGTGAGGCCGATGCTTTGGGCGATCGCCCCGCAGGCTTGCATACTGATAGAACCGGCGGTTTTTAACTGATTTTCTAGAACTTTGCGGATGATATCTCGACGAAATTTGAGGCCGAAATACTTGCTCAACATTTGGAAGCAAGCAAGCGGGGCCTCAATCTGCCCTTTGGCGCGGAAAACTGGGTATCTCCCGGCATCCTTTGGTTGGTCGGTTTTGGGTTCTGGGGGACGATCTGGGGCGTCTATAACCGTGATCGATGTTCCGTTGGGCGGATTCTGCCCTGGGCCTACTGTATCTGGCGTGCCATTTAATGAGTCTGTTTCGGGTTGGGCTTCGGGGGGTTCACGGAAGCCGACCAAGCGGGCTCCGAGGCGGCCTTCTACTTTTAAGGATTTGGCTGCGTTTTCCACAGAGAAGCGGCTGCCGGTGGGAAAGTCGCCCAAGACGCCGCTGCTGACGAGCCAAATTCGATCGGCATCTAGCTCTTTGGCGATGTCTTGAGTTTTTTTGTTGCCGTTTGGTACGTTGACAACTGTCGCATCTTGCCAAGCTTGCAAGGTGAGTTCCTTGAGATTGGAAGTGCCGTCGGCTTGGCGCTGCAACTCCAGGCTCAACAGTTCAAATACTTCGCTCAATGAACAGTGTTCGCGAAAGGCTTCTCCAAAGGTCGGCTGTTTTTCCAGTACGCTCAGGAAATCTTCGGCAGGTAGGACGATCGCGATCACATCTGTAGAGGCGATCGCCGTTTCGCAGGGCACTCCCCTGAGCAAGCCAGCCCAGCCAAGGATTTCCTTCGACTGAACCAAGCGCAAACTTACGTGGCGCTGCGAACGCTGGTCAAAGCCCAGCAGCCGGGCCTGGCCTTGATAGATAATTGCCACCTGAGTCGGCATTTTTTCCCGTTCAAACAGGGGCTGCCCCGTCCGGTAGCCGAGGAGTTGGCATTTAGCCACCAAGGCTGACATAGCCGTCTCTGAGAGTCGGTCAAAGGGAGGTGTTTGAGCTAGGAAATCCTGAATTTGGGAGAGGGAAACAGCGGAAGAAGTCATCCGATTTTAGATTTTAGATTTTAGATTTTAGATTGAATCCACAGATGAATCCGGAGGCTTTTTGTCAGGATGCTACGCTTTTTAAAGTCTCCACGGATAAATCCGGGGGCCCCAGACGAAATTGCTTTCGGTCATGATATTGAAGACACGGAGGAGAGGGGCTGTAGCGGGCCTATTTGCGATATTTGTTCGGCGAGCCAGCTTTCAAAGAGTTCGTTAATCAAGTGCAGCCGCATCGATTCATCGAGCTGGGCCGGCATGAACTTTTCTAGTCGAATAATTACCATCCATTCTGCCAGAGGACGCGGCGTCCAGAGTTGATTTGGCTGGCTGACGGACAACAGTTTGCTGATTGCCGGGTGGGGCTGGCTGAGGGGTACAGGGCCCAACAAGCCACCGGACTTGGACTCGGGCCCTTCGGAATAGTCGCGAGCCACTTCGGCAAAGGTTTGTTCCCCTTCCAGGATGCGAAAGTAAAGTTCGTTTGCCAGTGCTGGATTTTTGGTGCGTACCAGGGAATAGACTACATGGTCTAGGCTGGCTTTGCGGGTTAAAAAATAATTATCTACTTTAGGTCTCCAAGTGGCTTGCTTAAATTTTTCGATCAGCAAGGGCCTGACGGCCATCTCTTGAAGTTCTTCTTCCGTCATGTTTTGGCCGCGCAGCCAAGCTTCTTTAGCTTCGGGGGCTGTCAGTTGGTGTTGTGCCAGAAAGTTTTCCACGGCGGATTTGCGTTCTTCGTCGCTGCAACTAAAGGATGCGATCGCTTGGTCTACTATTACACCCCGCAAGAATTGCGGCATCAACTGGTACCGCTTCAGGAGCGATGGCATATCCTGAGCTTGCAGTAGTTTATCGCCTATTTGAAAAAGTCCTGTCATTTTTTTATCTCCAACTGACTTGCGCTTCCCCTTTTAATTTAGCTGTGGCAGGAAAAGAGCGACAACCACTAACCCCTCGATTCCCCGATGATAGCAGACCGTCAGTGGGCTAGCGCTATTGCTGTCTATTTCTTGACGCTCTGCCTAGCGAGGGGTTCCCCGCGGGTCTCATAATGGTAGCGGGATGCGAGAGTGGGAGAGTGGGAAAATCTTTACTTCTGCCATCTTCCTTCTTGCCTCAACATCCATCCGTTAGATCCCGTACACTGCTTAGTTGCTGAACTTCCTTCTTCCTTCACTCTCGGAATAGTCTTTCAAAGAGTGTTCCGAATTGGGTCGAGCAAGCGCGACTGTCGAGATATTTGGGGTTTGCCGCCATTTTTTGCTGGATTCGATCGCGGTAGTGCCGGCGCAGTTCTGGGTTGGTTCCCAGTGCTGTGTTCAGATCTAAATAAGAGTTCTCGCTGTTTGCTACCAGTTCCGGAAGTAGCAGTTCTTCGAGCACGGCGGCTGATTGTCGCGATCGAGTTGTTTGCCCTTTTCTTACCACTACAGGCAACCCTGCCAACAGCGGTTCTGCTAAGGAGCAGGCACTGCTGTATGGATAGGAGTCTAAATATATATCAGCCAATTCCAGACATTTTATGCAATCTGCGCGAGATGGCAGCGCCTTAATCACAACTAAGCGCTTTTTGTCAATACCGTATTGGGCAAAAAGCGATCGAATTTGGTTGTAAAAAGGCACTGTCGGATAGTTTTCATTGCCGGAACTAAAGGGATACAAAACTAAAATAGAATTTGGTACCGCCACAATAATTTTTGCCCAAGTTTCTCTCAATTCTGGGATAATTGTAAAAGCTTGAGCGCCGGACATGAACACTACAGATTCCTCAGTGGCTCCCCAACTGCTACGAGTCGGTTCAACTATGGCAGATGCCGATCCTAAACTATAGCTTAAACAAACTCCTGAGCCTTTTAAAGTAATTAATTTTTCGCGATACTCTGCAGCAGTATCTGTCGGCAATGTCAAATCTCCGGCAATGAAATAATCAATATTTCGGGCGCCCGTGGTTGCGGGGGTTGATGCACCGCTAGCTATTTGCACCCGTGCTAGTCGGTGCAGGCACAGCAGCGCGCTTGGTTGAGAAGTGTCGGTGGTATTGGTGCAAATTAGCAGAATATCTAAATCGTGCGATCGAATTTCTCGGACTTGCTGGGGCAAATCTTCTGACAGTTGCACCAGTTTGTCGGCGCAACTTTCCCAATATTTCCCCAGTCGCTCGTCTTGTACCTGGAAATAGTACCCGATAATTTCAAATTTGCTTCTGTCTAAATATTCAAAAGTGGGAATTGCAGCACGAGTCTCGGATTCATCACTAATTTTATCAAGCAAAAAGCCAACTCGGATTTTAGTTTTTTCAGGTTCTCTCTGAGGAAAATTCCATTCTATTTGACAGCCGATATTTTTCAAATAAAATTCCATAATATCAGCTCGCTGAATCAATATATTGAGCAGATTTTCCTCGCTCAAATACAAAGCTTGGAAGCTAACTGTTGTCGCAATAAAAGCCGCCAAATAACGCCACACTTCTGAATCGGGAAAACTGGCGATATTAGCAGCGACATACTTGATCAACTGCTGGAAATATTCAGAGTACCTTTCTATTTCCCAGTTTTGTTTAAAATAACCGGGAGACTGAAAGATAAATTTCAAAAAGTCGTTAAAAAACCACTGGGGAATCGCTGCATTGTTATACTCAAGTGGCAACTGATAAGCGTCGCGGTACAGCATCGCTGCGAGGAGATATTGAATCTTCTCGGCAATTTCCCCTCCTTCAGCAAGTTTGGAGGATAACTGCTGGACAAAACTTTGTTCTTCCTCAGTTAAAGTTTCATTTTTGAGGGCGCTATCTAGGAGCAATTTATGAGCTTTCCCCATGTCTTTCAAGTAAGCACTTTCTAAATTTTTCGCTGGCACATTCAGCCAATATTCAGCTAGCTGTTGGCGATAGGCGCGCAGCGCGAGAAGAGGCTGTTTTGAGGGGAATTTATTGTATTGCTCAAGCATTGCTGACAATGCCGATAAACTCGGCTGGGTTCTCAATGCCAGCTTTTGGCGGATTGTCTGTTTGATTTGTTGATCCAGGAAACTGTAATCAGGACTATTTAGTAGTTTTTTGTAAAATCTTACTACATCCTTATGATTTTCCCCAGCCGCGAAGTTTTTCCAAGTTTGTTGTTCGGGATGAATCCGCAGTGAGGACAGTTTTTCATCTACAAATCCGATGTGATAGTTCCCCATGATTCGCCACCACATATCTAAGTCTACATACTGAGATAATCCCGAATCAAATAATCCTATTTCTTCAAAGACTCGCGCGGCAATTAAGACGGTACTCGGTTCGCCAATTTTGTTTATCGGGTTGCTCAGGCAGTTAGTATCAGCCAGTAATTCTTTTCCGGGCTGAATAGATTTTAAATTCGACCAACTTTTATGCAAATCTTTAATTGATTGGGAAGCTAGGCGCAAAATCGGGTTAGATTCATTGTCAGCTATGGTGATGCCACGCGGGGAGAAAACCATACCTATTTCTGGGTTTTGTTGGGCGACTGCGACCATTTTTTCAATACATTCTGGTGCGAGCAAGTCGTCTTGAAACAGAAATTTAATGTATTGACCTTTTGCTTGGGATATGCAGAAGTTCCAGTTTTGTGATAAGCCGTAGTTGCGGTGCAGTACGATGCGGAAATCGAGTGAGGTTTGCGATTGGAAGGATTGGGCGATCGCAATTGTTTCGTCTGTGGAACCGTCGTCGGATACAATCAGTTCTATGTTAGGGTATGTTTGGGCGATCGCACTTTGAATCGCTTCGCCAATAAATGCCGCTCCGTTGTATGTCGGAATACAAATACTAACTAAAGGTGGTGCATTTTTTACTGTCGCTGGCTGAGACGCTTTTTTCCGTATTCCGCGATCCAAGCTTTTGAAATTATCTGTAATTTCGGCAATATATTCGAGACGATTTTGAATTTTCCTCCCGACAGTTTGCGGATTCAGTAAAGTCTTAATTTCCTCAGCAGCTATTCTTCCAACTTGCTGAGCTTCCCGGTAATTGTTGAAGACATGACGCATTAAATCAGCAGCGTGTTCGACATCCGCCTCGGCCCAAACATTGCCTTTTTTGTAAGGCCCGCAATCTTTCTCAATTGGGATTAACTTATACTTGACTAAATAGCTATTGCCGACATTCATAAATTCTGTATTTGATGAATAGCCGGTGGCAATTACGGGTTTGCCGTAAAACATGGCTTCAGCCATTGTTAAGCCAAATCCTTCGCCGCGGTGCAGGGATACATAACAGTCGCAATTGTAGAGCAAACCGTTAAGTTTATTTTTGGACAAATACCCGTCTAGATGTTTGATATTTGAATTATTTGCTATGGCTGAGTTTAAGGATGCTTGCGCCGCTGAAAATTTGTGGGAATTAGAAGATTTGATGACCAATAATACGCTGTTATCTTCCCCAAAAGCTTGTTTAAATGCTTGAATTGTCGCTAAAGTATTTTTGCGCTCGATGTGGCTGGAAAAGTCGAATACAAACAATAAAATAAATTTATTTTTCGGTAAATTCAGTGCTTCTCTGTTCAGGGAAGGTGCGGGAAGAGCAATACTGGGCATGATTTTGATGACGGGAATTGGCGCAAGTGCAGAAATTGCCTCGGCGCAATAGTTGCTGTAAGTCCATATTTCGTGAAAGTGATTAAATGCTGGCTGCCATTCCGGGGGAAATGCGGGAAGTTCCCAGGCCCAAAAGCCGATATTGTATTTGTTTTCAAAATAGGTGAAACCTGTATGTTTGATAAAGGTTGCAACTTGATCGGCGTTGACTTGAATTAAGTTTACGGGATGGGGATTATCTTGGCTAAAATTTTGATAGGTGGTGTCTTTCTTGCGGTGGGGACTGCGGGTAAAATTGTTTATGGCGAAGGGAATCCCGGCGGCTTCTGCAGCCCTGATATTTGCTCTGACACCTTCTCCTATGCCAAATTCGCCGTTAATGTAGCCGGCGATGTTCATTCCTAGATTAGGGTTCATAGTTTCTAATGTATTTAGCACAGTGTAGTGTGGATTTTTTGAGAAAAAGCAGTATTAATTGATCAGCTCAATTGGGCTAAAAAAGGGTATGGTAGAGAAGAAATTATAATTTTGCCGAATATTTGCTAACATATAGCAATCCTGGAGGATTGGTGAATAAGATTTAAAGGAAACGCTCTTAACGCCGACCAAGAGAAGAGAAAAGAAAAAAAGTTCGCAACGGAGAATTTAGCGCTTGACAAAGATAGCGATCGCCATTGTATACTGGCATCGCAATGCTAACCTTCGGCTGGTTGTCTGTCGGCATGGGTTGCTCTGTTTTATTTTAGGATAAACTAATCAGGAATTTTAGAGAAAGTGATCGATCGCGTCAACCACGACTTCTTGAAGCTGCTACCGCCGGATGCTAAAGTCATTGTTGAAATTGGCTGCGGTACGGGCTCGACGGGCGAACAGTACAAGCTGATCAATCCCCATTGTCAGTATATTGGCATTGAATGCGATCGAGAAAAAGCTAAAATTGCAGTCGATCGGCTAAACTGGGTGACTGTAGCCAATATTGAAGAAATTGCCATCGAAAGTCTCGACCTCGCTCCAGGAACCGTCGATTGCTTAATTTTCGGCGACTTGCTACCGTATCTGAAAAATCCCTGGGAAGTGCTCAAGCAGTACAGTGGTTTGCTGAATCCAGAGGGGCAAATTCTCGCCAGAATCCCCAATGTTCAATACTGGCGGCGGATTGTCAATCTGTTGCGGGGACAGTGGGAGAATCCCGACAACAAGATGCAGCACTGGTTTACCCTAGAAAGTATTAAATCACTATTTGCTCAAGCCGGATTGCAGGTTTATGAATTCCAAGGGAAGGGACACAAAACCGAAAATTTTGTCCACTTTCAGGAATTACTACATCCAATGGTAAAGGCTTTAGAGCTAACATCGAGCAGTTTTGCTACGGAAACCGGTGCTGAACATTATATCGTGCGATCGACCAAATCCACCGTACCTGCGCGCAGACTGCTGATTCAGACTATCATTATGGCTCCTACAGGGTGCGATCGTGTGCGAGTTTTGGAACCGGACAAATTTAGCGCCACAATTCCCGGTGTCCGCACCGTATCCGGCGTGAAAACAACAGGATTAATTCCCCCCCTGCCGGGAGAAGAAAAAGTTTTCATCTGGCAGCGGACAATCATGCAATATCCCGGCTATATTCCTCAACTAAAAGAACTTCTGCAACAAGGCTATTTAATAGTAGCTGAAATTGACGACAATCCCATCCGCCGCCGCGAATACGCCGACAATAATTATCTCAGCTATCGCGGCTGTCACTGCGTGCAAACTTCTACAGAACCGCTCGCAAAAATTTTGCGGCACTACAATCCAAATCTTGCCGTTTTTCCCAATCAATTAGCTTATCTACCTCCGCCGCGAATTTATCCGGCAGAAGATACAGTCACCATTTTTTTTGGTGCACTCAACCGCGAAAAAGATTGGCAGCCGATTATGGCAGCACTCAATCGAGTTTTAGTCGCACACAAGCACCGGATTCGACTTAAAGTAATCCACGACCGCCGATTTTTTGAATCCTTGGAAATACAGCAAAAAGAATTTGAACCATTTTGCAGTTACGAACGGTATCAAGAAATTATGTACAGTTGCGATATAGCTTTACTGCCGCTCGTTTCCAACCCGGTTAACGAAACGAAATCCGACTTAAAATTTATTGAATGTGCAGCGCGGGGAGTAGCGGTGCTGGCAAGTCCCACCGTGTACGAACATTCGATTGTAGAAGGTGAAACCGGATTGATTTATAGATATGAAAAAGAGTTTGAAACCAAACTAAATTCGCTGATTTCTGACACTTCTATGCGCCGGGAAATAGCCGCGAATGCTTACGAATGGGTGCGCGACAACCGCTTGCTGTGCGGGCACTACCGGCAGCGGCGAGATTGGTACTTACAGATGCGAGACGAGTTACCACGTTTAAATGCTGAGTTGCGCGATCGCCTGCCAGAGTTATTTGGTGACTAAATGCGGTAAAATTTATAGGCTATTGTGCGATCGTTCTGTTTTATTGTTTAATTTCTAATTGTTAATCCACACCAATGCGAATTCTATTCACTATTGCTCACTTTTACAATCCCAGCGGCGAGGGGAAACACGCTTCGCAGCGAAATGATCCGCAACCGCGACTCAATGCTTTAACCGCTTGCGTGACATCGCTGCAAGCTTTGTACGGCAAATCTCAGTCCATGATTGACATTAGCGAATGTGCAACTATCCCAGCAAATCAATCTCAACAGCACGAAATTGACATTGTGGTTTGCACTACTCAAGGCTATCATCTGTTGCCTCAACTGCCAGTGCAGCCCAGATGTTTTATGCACCACGCTACAAAATGCGAACCGCTGCTGTTGGGTTTTGAGTGTCAAGCAGTTTTGCGAGCGTGTCTTAACAAATACGATTATTTCTGTTATTTGGAAGATGATTTAGTTCTGCATGATCCGTGGTTTTTTAGTAAATTAAAGTGGTTTACACATCACGGAGGAAATGGGAATTTGCTGCAACCTAATCGCTATGAAATATCGCCTAAAGGCGCGGTTTTTAAAGCATATGTTGATGGTGATTTAGCAGAATCAGCAACTTCTCCGTTTCAAAAAATAGAGGAGCAGCGGCAGTTAATGGGAAAAATCATGGAACAAACAGTCGCTTTTGAGCGAGCTTTGAATCCTCATTCCGGCTGCTATTTTTTGAATGCGGAACAGATGGCACACTGGGCTAAGCAGTCTCATTTTTTGGACAGAGATACTAGCTTTATCGGCCCGCTGGAAAGTGCCGCGACTTTAGGAATTATGCGGACTTTTAGAGTTTACAAGTCAACTCCTTCCTATGCTAATTTTTTGGAGATTCAACATTTTGGAACGAGTTTTCTGAATTTGATTGGTAATAAGGTGAGGGTGCCGGAAGCAGGATGAGTTAAGATATCCACGTAAGCTGCAATACTTGAGAGGTCGCATGACCCCGGCAACCGAAAAAATTGTCCTTCCCTCTCCTTTCCCCGACCACACTCAACTGCCAGAGGAAGACGGCACTTTTGTGAAGAATTTTCAGGAGCATCCCCAGAGTATTATTTTGACTGATTCGATCGGGTCGGTGTTGCAAGGGCTTCATCCCGACGGGCAATATGCTATGGGGCAAGACTGTGGCATCTACTGGCGAGAAACTGACCCGCTTGAAAAGGGAGCAGAAGCTCCTGATTGGTTCTACGTGCCGAACGTGCCACCAACATTAGGAAATCAGATCCGTCGCTCTTACGTGCTGTGGCGGGAATTCATGGCTCCGATGATTGCTTTGGAGTTCGCATCGGGAGATGGTTCAGAAGAGCGGGACACAACCCCACTATCGTACTCGGAAGTTGGAGCGGCGCAAAGGCCTGGGAAGTTTTGGGTATATGAGCGGATCATGCGGATTCCGTATTATGGGATTTATGAAATCAATAATGGCAGACTGGAGGTTTACAACCTGAAAAATGGGTTTTACCAGCAGTTGCTTCCGAACGATCGCGCTCATTATCCGATCGCGCCAATGGGCGTAGAATTAGGACTGTGGCAAGGCAGTTATCAAAACCAGACAATGCTGTGGCTGCGGTGGTGGGACAGCGAGGGCAATTTGCTGCTGACAGGTACAGAAAGAGCTTCCTTAGCAGAGCAGGCTTTGAGTGCAGAAGCGCAAGCACGGCGGGATGCTATCCCTCGGTTGTTGGCAATGGGATTGAATACAGAGCAAGTGGCAGAAGCGCTGGGTTTATCAGTAGAGGAAGTTAGCCAGCATTCACAATCTTAATGTCGCTTTTGATTAATAAGAAGTCAAAACATCCCCGATTTTAACTGTGCCGCTGTTGATAATTTTGGCTAAAACTCCGGTTTGCGCGTGACCGAATTCCTGTTGCAGTAAACTGAGTAAAGAAATATCCCGATCGCCTGTTTCTGGATTCACTTCTATATTGACGCAGCGACCGATGCGTGCTGTAACTTCTATGCGCGCCGTGCCTAATTGAAACTGTTTTCCAATCAACTCAAATTCTGACCAAGCTGCCATACCTTCTAGCACAATGTTCGGGCGAAATCTGCCCACGTCAATGTTTTGAACAGCAATTTCTGTTAATTGGTCTAATGTGGCTTGACTGAGTAAAGAAATGTGTACGGGTTCTCGATCGGGATAGCGAGTTTCGCCGCTGGTGTCGCCCACTAACTGCAAAGGTGCAAACTGCGGGTGTCTCGCTTCTTTTGTGGATTCAATTGCGGCCAGATATTCTGTGAAAAAAGCGCCGATGCGATCGCGCCCCGCTGCTGTGTTCGTTTCGGCGGATAACACTGCAACTCCTTCACGCTTGACTGTTAAAACGGCCGTTTCCGGTTGATAATCACATTTTAAAGCTGCTAACAAAGGCCAATCGTTTTGGACAGCAAAATTTTTTTTGCTCATCCAAGGCATATTTTGGGCAGGCATCTTTGCAGCTTCAAGATTATCTGCAAACATTAAGGCAAAAGCTCGATCGCCCTTAATTCCGTGTCCTGCTGTTAAAGCAAACTCCGACATTTCTTGCGGCGTCAGCCCTTTAATTGGATAAATAAATAACTGTTTTATTGTTGCTAATGTCATAAACTTTTCCGAAGTTAGTAGAATTTTAACTTTCACTCTTGTCCCCCCTTACTAAGGCGGGCTAGGGGGGTCGAAGCTATTTCACAAACATTAATAAAATTGCTATAAAACCGGATTAAGCTAGCAATTCATAGCGACGGATATCTGGAGGTCCAACGGCCAAACCGTCTAATTTCTGCACGGCGTCTTGAATGTGAGTTGAACCGAGATGTAGTTCGAGCAAATCTGCACTTTCCCACTCTTCAACGAAGGTAAAATCTGTGGGATCGGCTTGATTTTGCAGGAGTTCGTATTTGATGCAGCCTTTCTCTTTGCGAGTAGGCTCCATAATGCTCAGCAGCAGAGATTTAAGTTCTGCTACTTTGTCGGGAAACGCGACGAGGCGGGCGACTACTCGCAAGGTTGTTTTGGACATAGGAGAAAAAAGTCACAGATAGGACGATCGAATTTACCGATTTTTATTTGGCAAACTCAACAATACATGATTTTACTTAAAGTAACCTAAACAGGTCGATCGGTCAACCGCAGTAAAATCAGTCCAGGACGCGCTCAAGTCTCAGAAACCCGGTTTCTTGCCAAATTCTTCGTTACTAAGCGCAGAGCGTTGTATAAACCGGGTTTCTTGAGATATTTTGGCAAATACCCGAGCCACTCAATCTTTGGGATAAAATCGCTTGTTTTCTGTAGAATATTCCCAGGCGAGATCCTCCGGGTCTTTTTCCCGACTCCACTGAGCAAACTCCGGCTTAAGTTTCCACTTGCCGATCGTAGTTGCGTGAACTTTGAACCTGCGGGAGAGTTCCGTCTGGGTAAAAGAGATTTTGGGCTTTTCAGGAGTCTTGGTTTGAGCAATGGGGAATAAATTGGGTTTTTTATCTTGTGCTTTTTCCCGATTTGTGGGAGGCTCTTGAACAGCTATTACCGCATTAGCTGTTTCGCTTTGATTGACAGGTGGAGCTATTTGAAAATAATACAAAATTCCGCCTTGTTCCGTCACTTCAAAATCCGCTGCAAACTCAGAGGCTCGTTCGTCGAGATACTCTTGAACCTTTTCTCCGGGGAGTTTCGCATTCATCGCCAAATCCAAAGCCGTAACTCGCCCTTGATTTTCCTTGATCAACTTGTAGAAAACCGAGTCTAAATGAGCGAGTTTATGTTTTTGCTGCTGCTGATAGAGCTTGTAAGCCCAAGCAACGCCCGCTGTGGTGGCGATCGCCCAAAACATCGTTCCCGACTCGAAACTGGCAACCGCCGTCAAGGAAATAGGCAAAAGCAGGGTAAGATATCCCCAAATGCTTCCCTTCTGTAGGTTATTGCTGTTTTTGACCATAGTTCCTAAACAGGTACGTAGTTTAGCTTAGTAGAGCGTGTCTGAATGCCGCGAAAGTTTTTCGACAGTCGATATATCGGCTAATCGCTGACGCACTCTACGACAAAATCCCACAATCTACTTTTTTTGCAACCGAGGGCTCATGTACTTTTTTCGCAAACAGATTGCCATCCTGCTGATAGTTGTTGCTTGCTGTACGCTGACGATTAGTTGCAGCGATAGCCGAGCTGTCCAGTGTACTAAATTTACTGAAATTGTCAACAAAGGCAACGCTCTCCTTGATGTTGATAAAGACAGCAACGATGCTGCAACGACCGACAATTTAGCTAAAAATTTGAACCTGATAGCTAAAGAACTTGAGGATCTGCGAATAACCGATCCAACCCTCAAAGAAATTCAGGAGCCATCGGTTAAATCCTTCCAGGAAATTAGTCAAGCACTGGGCGACATAAGCAAAAGTCTTCAGGCTGGAAATCTCGCTTCTACAAGTATAGAAGGTCGAGAGCAAATCCAAACAGCTCAAGCAGATATTATTAGAGCCGGACAGCAGGCGAATCAAGCAGCCGCAAATCAAGACGCTTTGACTAGCAAACTGATTAATTATTGTAAGAGCGATCGCTAAAAGCTAATAGTTTTGAGTTTTGAGATGGCCACGCGAACCCCAACAACGCACAACGGGTGAATGAATTTGAGGAATGCGTCGCCTTCACCTACTATCTACCCCTTTGCAATTACCCAATTTAGTGATGAATTTCTAGATTCAAAATATAGCGACCGAGTTGTACTTTCTCCGACCACAATTCGTATTCTAACCGCAAGTGTTCCGGTTCCGGCTTTCCTGTCAGCGTCAAGTTGCGAGTGAAGTTGCGAAGTCGCAACTGTTCGGGAGTCGCCAGCGATTCGCCCTGAAGCCAATAACGGCTCAGGCCGTACATTCCTCGTTCCCAGCAGTGGCGGTAACTGTATTTGCCGTTTCCTTGCATAGTCATAATGACTCGGTAGGGCGAAACTTCTAGCCAGAGCAACCGAGGTTTTGTAGTTGGGGGCAAGATTGTAACTTGCTCGGCAGATTCGTCGGAGCCGTCGGAAAATTGGCGATCGATTATTGCTGGTTCGTGTAACAACAAGTGAAAGCGATCGCGGTCTTTTTGATAAAGCGTACCAGCGGTTTCAACAACTGACCACAATGGTAAATCTGTGGATACCAGCGATAAACTTACAGGCTTGCGGTGATGCGTCAGCATAAATAAAAGTTTAGGAGTAGTTGTGGATCGGGGGGTTTGAGATTTGAGATTTTAAGCTTTAGATTTTAGATTTTAGATTAGCTGAGTTCCAAATTCCGGAGCTTTTGCTTAAAAAAATGAAAAATCTACAACTCGCAATCGAAAATCTAAAATTGTTTAGTCACAACTCAATCATCTGGTCGATAACTGAGAGCAGGAAATGAAATCTAAGCAGATACACGGATAATATTTGTGAAATTAAGGTGAAATTAAAGTGAAATCCGTGCCGTTGCGTCCGCACTCCTGTGTCCTAGATAACTGACAGCAGAGTCTCAGGGCGAGTTTCATCAGCTTTTAAGTTAACCGGACACATTGGGAAAAAACCCGCAGGCCGTACAAAAGATGACTGACTTAGGACTGGGAAAAAGGTAGGATAGCTAACGCCATCCAATCCTAGTTTATCTCAATGCAAGCTGACATTATCACTACTACGCTTCTTGACAAAAGCCAAACTTTAAGCATTCAAAAACCGGCATCGGGCTTGTCGCTAGTGGGGAGGATTCGAGTTCCGGGCGATAAGTCGATTTCTCACCGAGCTTTGATGTTGGGTGCGATCGCCCAAGGTGAAACTACTATTGAGGGACTACTGCTAGGAGAAGACCCCCGCAGCACCGCTAAATGTTTCTCGCTCCTGGGAGCCAAAGTTTCTGAACTCAACGCGGAACGGGTGACAGTCCGGGGCGTTGGAATTGGCGAGTTAGAGGAGCCGGTGGAAGTCTTGGACGCGGGTAATTCCGGCACGACGATGAGGTTGATGTTGGGAATTTTAGCCTCTCATCCGGGGCGTTTTTATGCGGTAACGGGTGACAGTTCTTTGCGATCGCGGCCGATGTCGCGCGTCATTAAACCGCTGCAACAAATGGGAGCGCAAATTTGGGGCCGAAAAAGTAATTCTTTAGCTCCTTTAGCGATACTCGGACAGCAGTTAAAACCAATTCACTACCATTCTCCGATCGCCTCGGCTCAAGTTAAATCTTGCATTTTGCTCGCCGGTTTGATGGCAAGCGGAGAAACAACAGTCACAGAACCCGCTCTGTCGCGGGATCACAGCGAGCGGATGCTGCGAGCGTTTGGAGCCCAATTGAGCGTCGATCCAGAAACTTGTAGCGTGACAGTCACTGGGCCGACACAACTGCAAGGGCAGAATGTGATTGTACCGGGGGATATTAGTTCGGCGGCTTTTTGGCTAGTTGCTGGCGCGATCGTCCCAGGTTCCGAGCTCGTAGTCGAAAATGTCGGCGTCAACCCAACTCGTACAGGTATTTTGGAAGCTTTGGAAATGATGGGCGCGGACATTGAACTGCAAAATCAGCGAGAGGCGGCGGGGGAACCTGTAGCGGATATTTTGGTTCGTAGTTCCGGCCAATTGCGGGGATGCACCATTGCTGGCGACTTAATTCCCCGACTGATTGACGAAATCCCAATTTTGGCAGTAGCGGCAATCTTTGCATCGGGTACTACAATAATTCGAGATGCGGCCGAGTTGCGAGTCAAAGAGAGCGATCGACTGGGGGTGACTGCTGCAGAACTCAACCGCATGGGAGCCCAAATTTCCGAGTTACCCGACGGTTTAGAAATTACCGGGGGAACTCCTTTGACCGGCGCGGATGTAGACAGCTACACCGACCACAGAATCGCCATGAGTTTGGCGATCGCAGCCCTCAATGCCACAGGTATTACTAACATTCACCGGGCAGAAGCTGCTGCCATTTCCTACCCCGACTTTACCACCACTTTGCAACAAGTTTGCCATCCAAATTAAGATTGGGCATTGGGCATTGGGCATTGAGCATTGGGCATTGAGCATTGGGCATTGAGCATTGGGCATTGGGCATTGGTTGCTGGTTACTTGTTATCGGTTATTGCTATAGCCTCACAAATAACAAATAACCACTAACTAATGACTAATGACTAATGACTCCCTCTAAGAATCTTTACCTACAACTTGTTCTTTTAAAGAATCAATTTCCGTTAACAACTCTTGGCGGTTAGAAGCCTTGAGCAGATAGCGGTAAACAAACCAGCCCGTATATCCCATCCCAATCAACTCAAAAACTGGAGCTACCAAAGGGACATCATTAAGGGCACCTAAAACTCCCAGCATTACCTTAATACTAATACCGCCTGCCAGAATTAAACCAACAGTTATGAGGGGCTTTTGGTAGTCAGCAAAAAAATTAGAGAGATAGGCGGGAAGTTCCGACAAAATTGTAATAACTTGGTCTTTAATATCTTGGAACTGGCTCGTCGGTGTTTCTGTGGTTGTCACTGTAGTCATGACCCCCGGTTGGTCAGCCACCAGGTCTACTGTGACGACTTCAGTGATGGTTTGTGTCTCGTCCGAAAAGTTAGCTTGTGTCATTAGATACTTCCTCCGTTGTCAGGTAAAATTGCAGGCTGTGAATTGCTGCCAGTATAATTCTCCGGCAATTAGCACAGCATCCGCGCTGCAGGGACTAATTGATGAGACTAAGGCAGAGTTTCACAAATTGCAAGCAAAAATAACGATATGACTTGATTTTAAACAATTGCCTTCCCTGCCAAATCGGTCTTTTGACTCATTTTTTCACTTGATCGAGGTTGATTTGATTCGGGCAAGGGCGTCCTTGTTCAAAGTCGGTGATATTGGCGATCGTGGTTTCGGCGATATTTTTCAAAGCTTCCTCGGTGAAAAAAGCTTGATGTCCAGTAATCAGGACGTTGGGAAAAGTCAGCAAACGTTGAAAAACGTCGTCTTGAATGACGTGATTTGACAAATCCTCAAAAAACAGATCCGTCTCTTGTTCGTAAACATCTAAGCCGAGGTAGCCAATTATACCAGATTTCAGTGCTTTGGTAACAGCTTTAGTGTCAATCAACTGACCGCGGCTGGTATTGATCAGCATCATCCCCGGTTTCATTTGCTCGATCGCCTCTGCACCGATTAAATGGTAAGTTTCCGGTATCAGCGGACAATGGAGGCTGACAATATCAGAGGCGGCGAAGAGTTCCGGGAGGGCGACGTATTCCATGCCTAGGGCGAGGCAATCTGGGTTTTGGTAAACATCGTATCCCAACAGGCGACACCCGAATCCGTGCAGAATTTGGGCAGTAATTGCGCCAATTCTGCCAGTTCCGACGATTCCCACGGTTTTGCCGTGGAGGTCAAAACCCAACAGGCCGTCTAGGGCGAAATTGCCTTCGCGGACGCGGTTGTAGGCCCGGTGGATTTTGCGGTTGAGGGACAAAATCAGAGCGACTGCGTGTTCCGCGACGGAGTAGGGAGAATAAGCAGGAACTCGCAGGAGAGTTATATCTAAATCCTTCGCTGCTGCTAAATCGACGTGATTGAATCCGGCGGATCTCAGGGCCAGCAAGCGGACGCCTTTTTCGGCGATCGCCCCGAGCGTTTTCGCGTCCAAGCAGTCGTTCACGAACGCGCAAACGGCCGGAAATCCAGCAGCCAAAACGCTGGTTTCCAGGGTCAGATGCGGTTCAAAAAAAACCAACTCGTGTTGACCGCCGACATTGGCTGCTGTCAGAAAAGTGCGATCGTAGGATTTGGTATTAAATACGGCTACCTTCATGATTTTTGCCTGCAAATCCAGTATATAGTTGGAAATTCTTTCCAGATTCACTCTAAATTTTACTAGAACGCCCTTGCCCCAAACAACCCAGTTTCCCTGAGAAATATTGAGTTTCGCAACCATAGCATCTCTGAAGACACCAAATTTTTAGCCCTAGGGCAAGTCCTGCTTAATTTTTTGAATCTAATTGCTTAGACTGTAGTAAAGCGCGATCGTAAATTGCTAAGTTTTTAGGATAAACTCAGATGCGTAAAAAAATCAAAACTATAATTTATGAGATTTTAGAAACCTCAGACTCAAGCAATTTATACAGTTTAGCAGATGATGTTGTCATAACTGGTTTAATTCTGATCAACGTCGCAGCTTTTATTGCTTCTACTTCGCCCACCTTGTCGCCAGAGTACACATCGCTTTTGGCAAACATCGAAATTGTTTCCTCCTTCGTATTTACCATAGAATATATTTTGAGGCTGTGGGTGTCTACAGTCGATCGCAGATACAGCCACCCGCTGTGGGGAAGATTGAGATATGCTCTTACACCGCTAAGTTTGATAGATTTAATTTCCATCTTACCTTTTTACTTCTTGCTGGTATTTCCTAGTTTAAACTTCGTTAATTTAATTCGTGTCCTGCGCTTGTTGCGCTTGCTAAAAGTGAGCCGTTATTCAGAGTCAGTACGAACTCTGGGAGCAGTATTGTACGCTAAAAAAGAGGAGTTGATTGCCACTGCATTGGCCGTTTTTATTCTGTTAATATTTGCCTCTAGCATCATGTATTTTGTTGAATACGAGGCACATCCCAAAGCTTTTGGCAGCATCCCCGATGCAATGTGGTGGGGAGTTGTGACATTAACTACTGTTGGTTACGGCGATATTTATCCAATCACTCCTTTAGGGAAATTGTTAGGAGCAATGTTAGCATTTTTGGGAATCGGAATTTTTGCGTTACCCGCAGGGATAATTGCTGGGGGTTTTTCTGAGGAACTACAAAAGAGAAAGCCGGAAAAAAGGGCTGAAAATTTAGAGAAATTTGCGGATTGTCAATCGGTCAAAATGCTGGCGGAAATCGAGGTCGGTTTTGAAGAAAAGCAAAAGGCGATCGCACTTCACATCGAAAGTTCATCAGAGTTGATGAAAATGTGTGTTCAAATGGCAAGACAGAAGTTAGGAAGTGAGTTTAAAAATGAACAAATTCTGCGCGATTTAGCTATTTATCTGTACAATGAAGCCGTCCGCAAGTTCGAGCTTTAATTACAGATATATACAGCCTGTGATTGCTACCCAATCCTTACCATAGTGAGCCAATTAAAGCAATCAGTTGGGGTTAGTTATTACTGCTTTATCTAATTACTGATGACCCATGGTTAATTACCAATCAGGCGGCAAATTGTAATATTCGAGAGTTGATTTGTCTGCCAGCAAATCTTCAGTTTGCCGATCGACCTGAATCTGCCCATCAGCCAAAATTAACGCCCTTTGAGTCGTTTTCCCGATCCAATTCAAATTGTGGGACGCGATCAAAATTACCTCGATCGGCAATTGGGACAAAACTGACGCCAAGTGACGCCGCCACGAGGGGTCGAGTCCGTTAGTCGGCTCATCTAAGATTAAAATTGTCGGCTCTAATGCTAAAATTGCTGCCAAGGCTGCTAACCTTCTTTGACCTCCCGAAAGTTCGTGGGCCGAACGGTTGGCAAATTCTACTAAACCAAATTCGTCTAATAGGGCTAAAGCTCGATCGCGCGCAACTCCCGGCGGCACTCCGTAATTGCGCGGCCCGAACATAACATCCTCTAAAATAGTGGGCATAAATAGCTGGTCGTTAGCGTCTTGAAAGCAAAATCCAATCTGCCTGCGCGCCTGCGATAACGTCGCCTCTTCCAACTTTTTTCCCTGCACTCTAATCTCACCGGATTGAGGCATTTTTAATCCGATCAAGTTTTCGAGCAAAGTGCTTTTACCAGCACCTGTCAGGCCGAGTAAAGCAACTCTTTCTCCCGGTTGCAAACTAAAAGAAATTCCCCGCAATATTGGCTTTTGATCGGGATAGCCAAATATTAAGTCTTGCACTTCGATTGTTGGTGCGGATTTGAGATTAGTCATCCGATTTTAGATGTTAGATTTTAGATTGAATAATTTCAACTCGTTCCCAGGCAGAGCCTGGGAACGCAAATCGGTCGGCTCTGCCTCCACTTTTCCTCCGCAAGAAGCGAGGCACAGCCTCTGGAGATCGATTCCTAGGCAGAGGCGGGGAACACGTTAAAAAGCCCAATGCCCAATTACGAATAACCGTAAGAAGCTATTGTTAATCCGGCTGCTATTAAAATTGTTAGTGTCAGCCAGAAGCGCTCTTTTGGTGTCGATTTTGAGTCGGTGGGCAAACTTCCTTTATAGCCGCGAATTAGCATGGCTGCGTGTACTCTTTCTGCCCGATCAAGACTTCGCAAATAAAGCGCTCCGATCATGGAAGCACTGGCGTAACGCAGCCATCCTCCGGTACCGGACAAGCCCCGGAGTTGGGCAGATATTTTCATGCGGTTGACTTCGGCCAGGAGGATTTCTAAGTATTGTCCTGTTAAAAGTACAATCTCTTGCAAACCTCCTGGTAGGGGTAATCCTTTGAGGGCGATTCCGAAACTGTGGGGTGGCAAAGTTAGCAGAAAACTGTTCATAATTAGCAGGCAAATTAGGGAACGCAGCAACAGAAAACTGGCTCGTTCCCAACCTTGGGGTAGCACTAATAAGGAGAGAAAAAGCAATTCTGCTCCCAACAGTTGCGCTAGGGTTCGCACCGGAGCCCTGAGCCAAAACGACCAAAAAAGTGCGATCGCCCCATAAATTCCCAGCCACAGCCAAGCGCCTGTCTTCAGAAAACCCATGCCAATCACAATTGTGAGAGACACTCGCAATCGAAAAGGTATGGAGAGTTTAGACATCTTTAGGTTTTACCACCAACTGAGCAATCCCAAAAGCCGCGCCGAAGCTGAAGGCAGACCCTAAAAGTCCAGCAATGCTAGTACCAATAGGCTGTTCTTCTAATCCTTTAACTGTGTAATCTGCTAAAGGAGTGGGATTTTGGATCGCCACAGCTTCTTTATCTTTAAAGCCGTACTTTTCGGCTACCGCTTCTAACCCGTCAGGCCAACTTGAAGCAAACAGTGAAAGCACCCCGGAAATTAATAAAACTCCGATTACTGGCACTACCCATTTCTGCAATTGCGGCTGTTCTCCCGGCAGTAAATCCGGCCGCACTTTGACGAGATAAGTTAACACGCCGCCTGTAATTACCCCTTCGCCAATCCCAATTAAAATATGTACCCCTACCATTGCTGGCAATGCGGTATTGAGTCCTACTGTTCCCGAAATTGCCAATTGGATCGCCACAGTAATCGAAGCAGCCACGACGCTGAGGCCAGCGGCGATACCCGCGGCTAGGGGCAAACGATTTCTGGAACCTCCCAAAAGTTGCTGCAATGGCTGCAACAGCCACCAGCCAACCCAAATGCCCACTAGCCCCATGTTAAAAATATTGGCTCCCAAGGCGGTGATGCCCCCGTCGGCAAACAAGACGCTCTGAATTATAAAAACTGTGCTCATCGCTAAAGTTGCCGCCCAAGGGCTCCCCAAAACGACGGATGCGAGCGCCCCTCCCAACAAGTGGCCGCTGGTGCCGCCGGCTACGGGAAAGTTGACCATCTGGGCTGCAAACACGAAAGCTGTGGTTAAGCCCATGATTGGTGCTTGTCTGAGTCCCAGACTGGCGCGGGTTCGATTCAGGGCAACTGCGATTGCTGCTGCACTTGCTATGCCGGTGGCAACGGCTACTGGCGGTGAAAGAAAACCATCAGGTATGTGCATTGATGTATCCAAACGAGAGAACTTGCAACTCTTTAGTCAACTATTTTTTACAAAAATTTAAAACCCCCTCTGGGGGCATTAATGCGATCGAGCGATCGGGAGATTTGCGGCGGGCGATCGCTTATTGGATATAGATTAGCGCCTCATGGGCAGAATTTCGAGGATGAGAAATTTTACATTAAATAATCCTGAAGAATTATTCGGATAACCGAGCACCCCCACATTCAAGCTTTTTGATAAGAATTATCAATGTTTGTTTACAGATTCAACTGCAAAATGTATTTACCATCAAGCTCAAGCAAGAATTTAAAAAAAATATCAAGAAAAAACTGAAAATCCCTAATTGGTTTTATTCCCACTCTTGAGAATAACTTACATTAAATTTTTGACCGAAAGCATCCAGGATACAAGCCCCCGGATTCATCCGTGGAGAAATAAAAAACCTGTATCCGATGAAAATTGCCCCCCGAATTTATCCGTGGGGTCAATGCTTTAATCTAAAATCTAAAATCTAAAATCCATTGACCGAAAGCATCCAGGATACAAGCCCCTGGATTCATCCGTGGAGAAATAAAAAACCTGTATCCGATGAAAATTGCCCCCCGAATTTATCCGTGGGGTCAATGCTTCAATTCTAAAATCTAACATCTAAAATCTAAAATCGATTGACTTTTCCCATCGCAATGTGGCGCGTTAGCCAAAAAGAAAAGTTTCGCGGTTTTCATGTCAAGTCTTTGACAATCGAGGGGCAAAATCCCGCTAATGCTGCTGCTAATGCTGTTGCTAATGGGCTGACCCAAACAGTTATTGCGAGTAGTAGTGCGCTTGCGGCTGCAAATAATTCGAGTTTAGCTGTTGACAGCCAAAAACAACTGCCTGACAAGGGGAGCATCCCACTTTGGCGATCAGTATAAATACTCAGGCAATTGTCTGGCTAAGCTGATGGCATAATAGAAAGCAGATAAATTACCATAATCCAAAATCCAAGTTAGCATGACCCCAGAAGAACAACAGAAGCTCAAAATAAATCTCCAAGAAATAGCAGAGATCCTTTATAAGAATACCCCAGTAGACAATCTACAAAGCTTTGAATCCGTAGAACTGAGTGTGAGGGAACATTTAATTAAGACAGTAGCACCAGAAATTAGCGTTTTTTTTTTCACTCGGCGGGGGGAAAAGGTTCGGGAAGAAAAAGAACCATAAAAAGTTGTGTAGGAGAAGTAACTCT